>PWGT01000098.1 GCA_003554535.1 Syntrophomonadaceae bacterium
GAAATCACTGATGACACGCAAATGACACTTTTTACTGCTGAAGGCTTTCTGAGGTCAGAAACCAGAGGCATAAGAAAGGGAATATGCCATCCTCCATTAATGGTATTTTTCGCTTACCAGCCGGGGCTCTTGCATATATAATTGCTTGTATAATAGAGGGCCAGGATATTGAATCTTCTGTTAAAAATACACTAAACGAGTTAGCGACTTATTACAATAACGAGGAATGCATCAATAGTTTAAAGAAGGCAGTGGGGTTAACTAAAAGAGGTTTTGCTGACATGGAAGCTATTCCTCAACTTGGTGAAGGCTGGGTTGGTGAAGAGGCTTTAGCGATTTCAGTATACTGTGCATTAAAGTACCAAGATAATTTCAAGAAGGCATTAATCGCTGCTGTAAATCACAGCGGTGATAGCGACAGCACAGGTGCAATTACAGGGAATATCCTGGGGGCATATTTAGGACTAAGCAAGATCCCTTCACAATGGATTGAAAAAGTGGAACTAAAAAAAGTATTGATGCGACTAGCAGATGATTTGCTTATTGGGCATCAAGAAGGCAATGACTGGTGGGAGCGTTATCCGGGCTATTAAGTTGAGTTAGGAACTTTTTAAAATATTACTGGAGGAATAATAATCAACTAAACCAAGTCTGATTATGCGGGGGGGTTAGGATATGAAGTATTCGGAATTAGAATTAAAAAGAATGAGCAAAGATGGAGATTTAAGCATTGAAGATAAGATCAAATTCAACATTTTTAATTTCATTCGTACCATCCATCTCAATAAACAGGACTTTATTCAAGAATTCTACGGTTCGGAATTTTACGGTGAGTTACCTATGACATTTAGAAAGAAGCCCGGACAGGTAATGGGTTTGATTACTGTGAAGACCGGGGACGATGAACGGACCTATGTCTTTAATGATCGTGGATATGAGTTGCTAGATGATCTGTTGGAATTAAAAGAATTGTAAAAAAAGCGGGAAGATGTTGTCGCAAATCCGTGAAAATATCCTTTTTCCCATTGTTGCGAGTTTTAAGCCACACCCAAAGCCAGGCCTCTTTCCGTATATCTTTTGAAGTTAAAGATCTGAAGCCTTTACGGCAGCAGGCCATAGCTGAAGCTGTGAAAAACTCCAGGGAAAAGGCCCAGGTACTAACAGAGGCAGCAGGAGTAGAACTTGGCGAAATTATGCAGATAGATTACATCTATTTCAGGGGGATCAGACCCCGTAGCAAATTTTGGAAGGCCGGTTTTGCCTTTCGGCCTGGAAGATTTTGCGTCTAAAGGGGGAGGTGAAACACGTGGGCAAATACACAGATGAAGATATCAGGAATTTCCCGAAAATCACATGTAAAATAGCGGCGGACTATCTGGGAATAGCACCCATGGCGGTGAGTATCGGAATGAGAAATGACCTGCTGCCGATTGGATTTGCTATTCATAATAAAGACCGATACACCGACAGTTGGAGTTACCATATTATTGATGAGCGGCTTATAGCATATAAGCATGGGAAGATAACCAATGTTCAGGTTCAAAATATTGAAAAGAACCTCGACACCATTATTTCGCATTTTGAAGAAATGAAAAAGGACCTGCTTTTTATATTAAGCGAAAGCGCGGGGTAAGGAGTATAAAGTTATTCGAATACGCGTTTTCGCTTTCCGATGAAGCAGGTTTTATCCATAAAGACATTGAAGCTCAGGATAATTCCCGTTACCAGAAAAATAACGGAAAGGATGGGTCAGATTGATAGAAGAGCAATCTACAAAGTTATCCAGAGAGCAGTTGTATAATGAGATATGGGAAATATCAGCGTCCGGTGTGTCAAAGAAATATAATGTGCCTTACGCAGCATTGCTTAAGCTTTGTAAAGAAGCGGATATCCCAATCCCCCCTTCCGGTTATTGGACCAAATTGAACTTTGGCAAACCGGTGACAAAAACGCCGTTAACAGAATCGCCAATTGTTGAAGTCACACTGCCTGCCAACTCTGCTCCAAAACGCTCTAAGCGTGCTGCCGTTTTAACTGCCGCTCCTGAAATTATAGCAGAGACTCAACAATCAGATTCTGTAGTTAAAACGTTGGAACAAACTGAAATATCGGAAGAACAGCCGGTGGCCGAAGTAGGAGAAATACCTCAAGACAATCAACTTACTTATCTAGAAGTGACTGGTGAGCGCAATACTTATAATCGAGAAAAATTATATGAAGAGGTGTTGGCAAGACCGGTTGTTGAAGTTGCTGTTCAATATGGCGTATCTGATGTGGCGATACATAAAATATGTAAATCACTGAATGTGCCCGTTCCTCCCCGTGGCTACTGGTCAAAGCTTCGTGCCGGACAAAAGCTGAAAAAGACTCCGCTCCCTGCAGCAAATGGGGCTACGGAGATAATTGGGACAAGAACTTTTGAGGGAGTAAAAGCAACTGATGCGTATTCAAAACCGCTCGCATTTTTACCAGAAAGCGAGAGGGATAAGGTACTGCTTGCCGCACAGCAAATCAAGACGCCGGCTGATAATGCAAAGCTCCATAAAAAAATTGCAGCTTATAAGTCTGTGGTCAAAGAATGGAATAAAAAAGACAATAAACCCGATGGTGCGCAAAGAAGCTTTAAAAACTATTCCAATCGTCCACCGTTTCTGGCTGGTGTTATTTCAAAAGAAACTCTACCTCGAGTGTACCGCATACTTGACGCTCTTTATCGTCAAGTTGAAAGTTTGGGCGGTGCTGTTAATGATGATCTTTCTCTCCAAATTAGAAATGAACATGTTCACCTTGAAATTGCTGAGGCTCAAGATGAGTTTAAGCATGAAATCACCAGGCAGGAAGCACAAGCATTAATTGTTTATGAGGATGCAAAGCGGCACAATGGGTGGGCCAGAGAGCCCCAGATTCGCAAATATGACTATGTCTTCAATGGACGGCTAAGAATTAGCATTCGTAAAAGTAGATACTTCAGAGACACTGATAAAGTAAGCATTGAATCAAGACTTGGGGACATGCTTATAGAACTCTATGAGGAATCTGGAGTGGTTCGAATTGCCCGTGAGGAGCGCGAAGAAGCTGCCCGCAAGCGCGAAGAGGAAGAGAGGCTGCGTGAAGAGCGCCGCAACCGGTATAATAAGGAAGTAGAGAAAACGATAGCACTGGAAAACGCAGCCCTGGACTATGAGAGGGCATGTAGAATCAGAACGTATGTAAAAGCTATAGAAAACGCTTCTGGCAAGGAGTCGTTGGATAATGAAACAGCGGCCTGGATTGACTGGGCAAAGAAAAAAGCCGATTGGTTCGATCCGATTGTGGCCAGAGAAGACGAGTTATTTGGTGAGCGGGAACACGAGGAAAGTGAAGATCACAAATCTCTAAAAAAGACTGGTTATTATTGGCGGTAGTGTCTTGTGGGAGACATATATAAGAATCAGAGAGGGTGTGCAATAAATCCATAAAACACTAGATTTAATTCTCATTTTCTGATTTATGTGCCTTAAAGCGGCAGCTACACGCTATAGCTTTAAATATTTTTATTAAAGAATAAGTTTAATTCATTTTCAGTTGGAACCATTATTAAAAATGTAACTCAAAATACGCTTGGAAACATGTCCATATTATTTGGTGACGAATTTCTAATTTCAAAGTTTAATAAAAAATGTGATGTGATTGTTAGTAAAATTGCTCTATTACAAGTGTTGATTCCGGTCATTTTTGAAGGTTAATTCCCATGAGAAGTGTCGGTTTGTAATAAAGTTACTTCAAGATACTACAAGCGGATAATTCATCCGGCACATAACAAATAGCTTTTCAAAAAAGAAGGAGTACCAATATATAATGTTGAAGCGTGTAGCACTGTAGAAAATTCAGAAAACTATTGAATATTTAAAGAGGAGTATTGCAGAGTGGACACTGGAAATAGTAAACAC
>PWGT01000147.1 GCA_003554535.1 Syntrophomonadaceae bacterium
ACCGGTTAGCTTAAGGAAGCTACGTCTAGATAAGTTCATAGAAAAACTACACCTCCTATTAATTTTTTGCTAAATTATATATAGTTTATAAATTCATGCCCTTTTCAGGGCTGAACTCCTCGGAAAAGCTTGCTTTCATTAACAAGCGATAAACTTTTATATATTTGACCTATACAAAAAGAAACGTTTTAATTATTTAGACAATTAAAACGTTTCTGAACAGCCCAATCCTTTATTTTTCCCTTCCGTTTGCCAGCCAAACTGGACTTTAATAACAGGAATTTGGGCATCTGCGCTATCCACTGTAGCAAGCTTATAGCGAGATTTGCCTTCTGCCGTGAAATCATCAGAAACCAGATGGCCTACACAAAAGACATACAGAGGGAACAACAAAACAAGTATTTTACTCCATACATTTGCCAGCAAATATGGTAGCCCCCTCACCTTAATTAGTTAAAAAAACATATACTATATCTAAAAAAGCAATCACAATAATGTCTTTTACAATTTTTCTGCATAATGGGCGCAAAAATTTCACTTTCTCTTTCTAAATCAAATCTATTATTGCATACAGATGTCCTACTGTCAAATATAAGAGTTTTCCCTCTTTTCTTGAAATTCTATTAGGGAATTTACCGTATTTTGGTGAAGTTACTCATTCATAACACCCCTCATTTTGGTAAGAACCCTACTTTCCAGGCGAGATATCTGTCTTTGGGTAGTCCCCATCAAGTCAGCTACATCTTGCTGGGTCTTTTCCTTAAAATAGCGGTAAAATATAACTTTTCTTTCATAAGTAGTTAGCTTTTGCAAGCTTTCCTGTAAAAAAGCCCTGTTAACTGTTTTCTCAGCCTCTGAATCCACCGTAGCCATGTTTGCTAAATATTCTTCCCCCGGGAAAATTAAAATCTCTTGAAATTCCATATAAACAACAGCTTCTTCACAACTTACTCCTGACTGTTTGGCTATTTCATTTATATCACGCTCTCTAGCACCACGATTTTTGAGCAGATCGTGTCCTCTACGCAGGTAACCCTGGATTTCTCCTGTAATCCATTTCACCGCATAAGTTGTTAATTTGGCCCCCTTTGCAAAATCATATTTTTCAATCGCTTTCCACAAACCAATATTTCCCACTTGTTCCAGGTCTTCCAAATCATGATAAGTAGAGACAAAACGGCTAGCCATCGCCCTTACCAGGGGGCGTAGTTCAACCACCAGCGTTTCTCCTGCTTCCTCAGAACCATTACGATAACGAAGAAGCAACTCGTTAATCTGAGACTCCGTTTTGCCCTCCATTTATAGCATCTCCTTTAGAAGATTTTGCAGATATTTTTTTGACCATGCGTACGGTAGTTCCCTCTTCCTGGCCGGTTATAACTGTCAATTCATCCATAAAGCTCTCCATAATAGTAAACCCCATCCCCGATCTCTCCATTTCTGGTTTACTGGTGTAAAAAGGCTGCTTAACTTTCTCTAAATCAGGAATTCCCTGTCCCTGATCGGTGATCTCTACTATGAGGTCACTGTTTTCAATACAGGCATAAAAAATAATCGGCCCAATTTCATTTTCATAAGCATGAATTACAGCATTAGTAACTGCTTCTGAAACTGCAGTTTTAATATCGCTAATCTCTTCCAAAGTTGGATCCAGGCGAGCGGCAAAAGCTGCAATTACTGCTCTAGCAAAAGATTCGTTGCGGGAAAGGCTGGGAATTTCCAAACGCATGTAATCCTTACTTCCAGACTCCATTGCTAATACCCCCTTTGATTACTTACCTCGATTTCCTCTAAAATTTAAAAATAGATAAATTTGATTAATTTATTCTAAACTCTGCAAGGCTTCTTCTTCCGTGCTAAAAACAGAAACAATCCTTGTTAAGCCAGAGATTTCTATTAATTTTTTTACTCCCGGCGTGGGATTGCTAATAGCCACTTTGCCTCCTTCCCGGTCCACTTGTTTATAACGTCCTATGATTACACCTACTCCTGAACTATCCATAAAAGTTATACCGGCAAAATTAAGAATCAAGTTACGAACTGCTTTGCTATTCCATTCCGCATCAAATTTCTCTCGAAACTCCGCTGCATGATGATGATCCAGTTCACCAGAAAGCTCGATAATAAGGTTATTTTTTACTTGTTTGACCTTGATCTGCATGCATTGCCCTCCCTCCCAACCTGGTTACTCAAAACTTATTCGGTATCTATCAAATATTTCCTGCAAAAAAATCGACAACCCGCAAAAAAATTCCCTCATGGCCCAGCATGAGGGAAACAATTACATTCATTTTATATATACACAAGTTTAACAATTGAAGACCAGCCATGCCTTGTTTAGAAATTCTCAACTAGCTTATTTATTACATTTGTCTATCTCATCCAAGCCTCCATAAGGCGGTATGTAATCTGCCAAAAATCCGCCCGGGGAACTTCCCGTGATGCTATCAAATCAACTACCTTCTCTTGATCTCCATGTACAGCCTTCAATGTTCCTAGCTTATCTCCTTCTTGAACTGGAGCATTCACCACTTCCACCAGCTCAATATCTTTTTCATAATCAACCTTTTCACCTACCGGGCATAGCAGAGTTAGGTGTTCCCTTGCCACGATTTCTACATAACTTTCTTTCCCTTTGTCCACTTCTACAATCTCAATGTTTTCCCCACCCCTGGCCACCGGAATAGAAAAATAGCGGGAAAAACCACTGTCAAGGAGAGTTTTGGCAGCCTGGTACCTGGCATCTACATCGGAAACTCCTAACACTACAGCCAGGTACCGGGTATCTCCTCGCAAAGCTGTTGCAGCGATACAATTTCCGGCTTCATTGGTAAAACCGGTTTTTAAGCCATCACATCCCCTGTAAGTGCGTACCATACGGTTTGTATTGCTCAAAAACACTTCGCCTGCTTCAATCTCTCCTTCCAGGAAGTTTTCATCCATCCATATAGTTGTATAGGAGTGAATCCGGGGATGATTTAAAAGAGCCCGGCTCATTATGCTGATATCATAGGCAGAAGTATAATGTTTTTCGTGGTGAAGCCCGTGAGGATTAACAAAATTGGTGTTGCGCATTCCAAGTTCTGCAGCCTTGTTGTTCATGGCATTGACAAATAACTCCACTGAACCTTTTACATGCTCGGCAATGGCAATAGCTGCATCATTTGCAGATGCCACCATCATCCCCGTAAAAATTTTATCCAGGCTCACCTGGTCCCCTTCACTCAAAAACAATTGGGAACCACCCATCGAAGCCGCCTGAGAAGAAACATAAACTGAGTCACTCCAGTGGACCTCGTTAGCCTCTACTGCTTCCATAACCAGCAAGGCAGTCATAATCTTGGTTAGAGATGCCGGATAAAGTCGTGAGTTACAGTTACGCTCAAAAAGAATTTTTCCCGTATCAACCTCCATGAGAAGGGCAGCGTCTGCTTCAAAGTCAAAATCAAGGGCCTCCTCGCTTATTTGTTCTCCGGTAGCCTCCTGATCTTTATTTCCCGGCAAATTTTCTTTCATCTCTTCTGAACTTCTAAAAGCTTTTTTAAGTTCATAAAAATCCCCATCATTTACCTGTAAACCATATGAATGAAAATCTTCACCCTCCGCCACCACCTGACTTCCACCTGGCCATAATAACAGACAGAGCATCAATATGATCCATTTAATTGTTTTCAACAAAAGACAACCTCCTTTCTCACTACCCTATCAATTGCGCTCCAAATTCAAACACAATAAGCACGATTTAACTTCTGGGTAGCCAATTTTTTTTATTTTTACCTGCTAAAATAAAAAAATACCCCTGAATCGTAATTCAAGAGGTACTATTTTTAAGTAGAAGTCAATGTATAAATATCTGAGTTGAGTAAATAAACTCAAGTTAAACTTTTGTTCAGCTACTTTTGTTCTGCTTCTATATAGATATTTGCCGCACTTTCCCCATCAACTACCTGGTATATAAGGGGAAGTGAAGAAACTTTCTCTTCTTGAACCTTAAAAGCTTGCGATGCTTCCTGCAAACCTGCATCAAGCTTATGGCGGTCATTAGCATACAAGGTAAGCAGGCTATCACCTCTGTCAACGAAGTCGCCTACTTTTCTGTGTGCTTCTATGCCTACTTCCGGGTCAATATCATCCCCCTTATATAGACGCCCGGCACCTAAATAAAGGCTGGCTCTTCCCAATTTAGAAGCATCCATGCTAACAATGTAACCTCTCTGGGAAGATTTAATTTTCTCCTGCATTGATGCTGCAGGAATTTCACTATTTTCTAGCAGATTAAAATCACCATTTTGAGCTTCTACTATCTCCCGAAACTTCTCGTATCCCCAACCTTCATCCAGCAGCTTGGCCGTGTAATTGAATGCTTCCTCATAGTTTGAGGCTTTCCCTGCGTCTTTGATGAGATGTGCAGTCAGAGACAGAGCTAACTCCCTTAAATCAGCAGGCCCTTCTCCTCTTAAAGCAGATAAAACTTCTTGTATTTCCAGGGAATTGCCTATAGCATGCCCCAGAGGCTGGTTCATATCAGTAACTACTGCCTTCACCTGACACTCCAGCCTTTCACCCAATCCTACCATAGATGCAGCCAGCTTAACTGCTCTCTCCTTTTTTTTCATAAAAGCGCCACTGCCTGTTTTAACATCCAAGATAATATGATTAGCTCCACCGGCAATCTTTTTGCTCATAATGGAAGCAGCAATGAGGGGGATGCTGTCCACCGTTGCTGTTACATCGCGCAATTCATATATTTTACCATCTGCCGGAGTTAGTTCCGGGGATTGGCTTACAATTGCACCTCCTGTGCGGGAAACCTGGGCATGCAGCTGCTCTGTTGAAAGAACGGTTTTCAAACCTGGAATACTTTCCAGTTTATCTATGGTCCCTCCGGTAAAGCCCAAACCACGCCCGGACATCTTGGGGGCATATAGCCCGGCAGCAGCCAGTAAAGGCACTACCACCAGGGAGGTTTTATCTCCAACACCACCGCTGGAATGCTTGTCCACAACAGGGCCGGGCAGATCCTTCCATTTCAATCTTTGGCCAGAATTAACCAGGCTCCATGTGTAATCTGCCATTTCCTGCCTGTCAAAGCCTTGTAAAAACACACTCATTAAAAAAGCCGACATCTGGTAATCCGGCACGCTTCCCGACAGGTAACCGGAAACTAAGTAATCAAGCTCTTCTTGCTGCAAAGAAAGCCCATCTCTTTTACGCGTTATAATATCTAATGGTTGCATTCTTTTCCACTTCCTTTAAAAAAGTAATTCTAAAAATGAATTCCCTGCTATTTCTCCATGGTTTTCCACTCCTAAAAATTCCATGACAGTGGCCCCTACATCAGCCATGGTTTCCCGGCTTCCCAGGTAAATACCGGCACTATCCCCAAAACAGCAGGAACCTTCACCCATATTTCCCTCATTAAGTCGCTGGGAAATTCCTCCCCCATAAACAAGAAGGGGAACATATTCCCTGGTATGGTCAGTCCCCGGCCAGGTAGGATCACACCCGTGGTCAGCAGTAATAATTATTAAGTCATTCTTTTCGTGCACTCCGGTCAGAAATTCTCGCAGAAAAGAATCAAATTCACCCATTGCCTTGGCAAACCCTTCTGCATCATTGCGATGCCCGTAAAGTGTGTCAAAATCGCCAAATGTCCCCCAGATCAATCCATTTTGGGTCACATTTAGCGCCTCCCAAAAACCCTCGGCTACAGCCTCATTACCACCTTCTACAGGAATATAACGAGTCACACCCCTCCCATTGAAAATATCCCTGACCTTGCCCACCAGGGTAACTTCCAAACCATCTGCAGCTAACAAATCTAAGAGGGTAGGGCGGGGAGGCTCCAGAGAATAGTCCCGACGCCGCAGGGTCCGCTTATAATCACCTGAACATCCTGTAAAAGGACGGGCAATTACCCGGCATACAGCATGCTTATGGCAAAGTATTTCTCTTGCCTTGTAGCACCAGTTATAGAGAATATCCACCGGAACAATATCTTAGTGGGCAGCAATCTGGAAAACGCTATCAGCAGAAGTATATACAATAGGGCACCCTGTTTGGAGGTGCTCATCTCCAAGTTCATTTATTATCTCGGTACCTGAAGCAGTTTTGTTTCCCAACACTTCACGTCCGATAGCTTCCTTAAATTTTTCCATTACTTCCGGAGGAAATCCTTGCGGATAAAGAGGGAATGGATAGGGTAGAACTGTACCCGCGAGTTCCCAGTGACCGGTAGTGGTATCCTTTCCCGGAGATTTCATAGCCATACAACCATACGCAGCCTGAGGAGGGAAAGCAGGGGGAACCCCCGTTAAAGTAATAATGTTCCCTAATCCCAGCTTTTGCAGGGTGGGAATTTCCAGCCCGCCCACCTGGCGGCTAACACCTGGCAAAGTAGCAGCTTCTTCGTCTCCATAGCTTTCCGCGTCTGGCAAAGCACCTATACCGGCCCCATCTAAAATCAAGATAAAGACCCGACGTGAATCAGGACTAGACAAAGAAGAGTTACAATTTTCTGCTTGTCTGTAAAAACCTTGCCTATCCATAAAAATCAAGCCCGGGGGTGAGTTTTATCGTAGATTTCCCTTATCTTGCGCCTGGTAATTTGTGTATATATCTGGGTAGTAGATATGTCCGAATGTCCCAGCATTTCTTGCACAGAGCGCAAATCTGCTCCATTTTCCAAAAGGTGGGTAGCAAAAGAGTGCCGTAATGTATGAGGAGTTACTGCTCCATTCAAATTTGCTTTTTGAGCATACTTCTTCAATATTTTCCAAAACCCTTGCCTGGTCAAACGCCGACCATGCTGATTAACAAAAAGAGATCTCTCGTCATCGTTTTTTACCAAGATAGAGCGGCAACCGGTAATGTAATCCTGCACATTGCGAATGGCAACCGAACCTATGGGAACGATCCGTTCTTTCATGCCTTTGCCCCGGCACCGCAGAAAACCGACCTCAGGATTAAAATCATTCACATCCAAAAGCACCAGTTCTGAAACTCTTATACCGGAAGCATAAAGCAATTCCAGCATGGCTTTATCACGCAAACCAACGGGTTCGTTATCAGGAGGCTGGCTAAGCAAGTGCTCCACTTCTTCAAAAGAAAGCACCCGAGGCAACTTTTTCTCCAGGCGTGGCGGGTCAACTTGCTGAGCAGGATTATCAACTAGCACCCCTTCATGCATTAAATACTGGTAAAAAGAACGCAAGGATGCCAGGTTCCGGGAAACAGAAGATGTGGCCTTGCCTTCATCTTTTAAATCTTTTAAGTAATCCACAATTAGATCCCGACTGGCTTTGCTGACATCCTGAATATTATTCTTCTTCAAGTATTCTAAAAAAGAACGGATATCACGCCTGTAAGAATCCAGTGTATTTTTGGATAATCCTCTTTCCGCAGATAAAAAATGAATAAACTCTTCTAGTTGTTTCTCCATAAAAAATTACCCCTTAGCTACTACATAATGTAAAACAAAACTGTAAAATCGTTTGTTGTTTCCATGCCCAAGCAAATACATGGAAATCTTTCTAAGTATTCCACAAACTAATAATAAAACCCTTTTTTTGCTTCGATAAATCTTGGGCACTATCCTCTCAGCAAACCTTTTAAATTCTTTCTCACTAGAGAAAATCTATAAATCCCTTTCTACCCCCACAAAGCCGATATAGAAATTCGCAAGAAAAAATATGAAACATAAGCCTCCACCAAGCATCCCAAAACTACAACTATACAAAACACAAATATTTTATGGAAGTAATCTTTAAATTGACCGCCACTGGAAATAAAATTTTTATGGATATACTTAGTTTTAAAACGGTTAAAAGAAAAAGTAATTCCTGTTACTGCCACAATAAGAAAGGCAGGAATTAGAATAAGGTTGTGGGGGACAATACCCAGAAGCGTCAATAAGATTCCATTGAATGAAGCCTGCTCAATGAGAAATCCTGCGCTGAAACCTAAAACAAAACCCCGCAACCCCAACATAAAAAATATTACGGGAAACCCCACCACAAAAACCCCGGCAAAAGCAACCACCAGCATGTGCTTAAAATTTTGCAGCAAGGAATCACCCAACACCCGGTGATGCTCCAAACCTTCTCCACTTTCAAAGATCTGGGCAAACAAATGGAAATTTGCCTGCAATTCTTTTAAAACTTCCGGGGGTAACCACCGAACTGCAAAAGCCCCAAATGCTACTCCCAGCACAAAAAACAGGCTGGTCAAAATATATATACCCATATTTTCCTGCAAATATTCCCTGATTATCCGGTATGATCCCTCTTGAAAAATATTGCCCCTCCTACCACTCAGTTTTATATTCATAAATAACAATCTTAAATAATAACACTACTCCTACTTCTTTTACTCTTATTTATGAACAAAAGGAGTGGATTATGCGGAGAAAGCAACTTTAATAATTTAATCTCAGATCTTTTTTAATTTCTGCGAGTTAACTTTAAAAGGCAAATAAATTGAAGTTATCAAGGCCATAAGAGAGCAATTACGGTTTTGGCATCATATATTTCGCCACTTTTGATCATTCTCATGGCCTCTTCCCTGGTAAGCAGCAAAGTATGCAGATTCTCTTCATCTCCATTTTCATCTTCTCCTGCAGGTTCTTTTATGTATTCCAAGTTGTATCCCCGAAAAATATATATAACTTCATCACAAAAACCAGGGGTAGAATATATTCCCGATAGCAATTCCAAATCACCTATCTTATAACCGGTTTCCTCCATCATCTCCCTGCGCACACAATCCTCAGGTGACTCCCCGTTTTCCAACTTGCCGGCAGGAATCTCTATAAGAGTTTCTCCGGTAGGATAGCGGAATTGCCGGATAAGAACCAGTTCCCCATCCACAGTTTCACCAAGCAAAGCTACAGCTCCCGGATGCTCTACCACCTCTCGGAAACTCCGGTTTCCAGAAGGCAACTCAACTTCATCCAGCCGAACATTAATTATACGTCCCCGATACTTGGCTTCCCCATCTACTTTTTTTTCCCTAAGATCATTCATATATTTCTCCATTTCTCTCCTCCCTTATAATCTTTCTTCCCGCTTCCTGAAACTTTTACGTAATTCTTCTATTTTTTTCGCTCATTTTCCTGCTAATTTTCTGACAAAAAACCTGCTTCCAGCAAGGTAAGCCACAGCTACAGGAGAAGCAAAAAAAAGAGGGTCCTCTGCTAAATCGCGCCCCATGCTAGAAAACTCAATATACTCTTGTTCATTTTGCAACAAAATTTCCGGCTCCAAATTTTGTGGAAGAAGAACCGAACAAACCAGATGTTTGTCAAAAATATCGTAAGCAGAAAGTTGACGGGTTACCCGTTTCATTTCCTCACTTCTCATAGGGGGCAGTGGAAACAAGGCAGGCCGGTGGGCAGCTACAGACAAAGCAGTTAGGGTATGATGACTTACCCCACAGTGCCGCTGCCTCTGGTCCTTGAATGTCAGGCGAGGTATAACCAGTGGAGTCCCTCCCAGGGATGAAACCCGGTTTACATTTTCCCCTACTTCTATCCCGGAAAACCCGTACGTTGTATTCGAACCGGTAACGCCCGGGCCAGGGGTTATAATCACTACATCCACCCTTAAAACTTGCACCAGCGCAATCAAGCCAGTGTACACATTTATTGCTTCTAAATCCCCTCCAAAAGACTGCCCCGAAGTTACCGTATGCTGAATATAATTTCTTTGCTTTAACGCATGCACCACTCGACTGAAAGAAAGGGGCAGCGCTGCCGTATCTGTCATTATGTAGCCTATCCGCAACTCAGGTACAATTCTTTTTAGTGCAATTGCTGCCGGTGCCAGCATGCTATGTAATTCCCCTATGATTACCGGGGTTTTCTCCGATAAATGCTGGTAACGATTTAATCCCTGTCCAATCGCTTCTTCCTCTTCACATGATAGGACGGGCAACTGGTAAGGAGTATAGCGCATTTTCATAATATGTCCGGAACCATTTAACTCTCCTCCAGCAAGGCTATAGTTAAAACAAACAAAATGAACCCCGCCGGTGCCAAGGCCCAGTTTAACAGCAGTAGTGTTTAGCACCACGCAATCACCGGGGAAAACAGGCCCCGTCAAAGAGTCATAATTTACTGCCCTGGCCTTTTCTCCATTTATATCCACCATGAGTTCGCTAAAACCCGGGCGTTGGCGCACTATTTCCTTGACTACCCCTTCTCTTTTTTGAATAATACAATCCCTCCTTGCCCAATTACAGAACATCATAAAATATTAATTTCCGGATAACACTAAATCCGGCCTAGCTTATCCAGAAAAAAAAGAAAGCGGTTGCGTTCAATGACTTCTGTGAGGGAAACTAATTCCCCGCTCAAGTTCAGAAGCAGTCCTGCAATCCCAAAAACCAAAAGCGCTGGAAAAGGAAGCATCAAAACACCAAAAAAGCCCAACACCCCGCCCATTAAATTTGCCCCCGCATCCCCCAACATGGCTTTTTCTTTCAGGTCCACCGGCAATAAAAGCAACGGAAAAATTAAAAGAGGTACCAGCAAAAAAACTTCTTTATGTCCCCAGGCTAGCCCCATACAGCTTAATATGACTCCCGTTAACCAGAACACCTTTAAAGCTCGTCCCGGACGACGATCCAGTAAATTCATCCCGTTTGTCCATAAAAGCACCACCAAAAATGCTATAACCCTTAAAATTATTTCCACTGCCATTAAATGCCCTGGAATTAATTCAGAATAATAATCTAGAACCTGGCCACCCTTGAAAGTTATCGCCCCACCATAACCCCCAAATACTTCCAAGTTAAGCACTACAATTACCACCACCAGACTACCTGCCGACAGCTTGAGCATGCCTGCAGTCAACCAACCCTTCCGCAAGCTTCGCAAGTGACCTCGCAATCCTCTGGTATTTTCATCCATTACATCATCAAACAACCCCAACAAGGCCATAGAAATAGCCACAAAAGCCAAACCGATACCCGTACCTCTTAAATCTACACCCAATCCATGCTCTAACCCTATCAACCCAATATTACTTAAAAATTGCCACCCAGAAATCCACGCCAAGCCAGCCATCAGAGAAACTAACATTGCCAACCCAAGAGCGGGAGGCAAAGGACGTTCTTTATAATTATTAACAGTGATCCCCGCTTTCTCGTATAAGAGGATAAAACGGGGGATTAAATATAGGGAAGAAACGAGATAAATAATAGCGGCACCCAAAACCATGAGAAGTTCCAGAAACATGTTCTTTTCACAGCCCTCTCTAAAAAAATTGGCTATTCTATATTTTGGCAAACACCCTTTCCCGCAGCCCAAGCCATAACGCATTACAAACGGCTGTAAACTGTTTGCCCCGGTGCAGGATAGAGTTCAAATCTCTTCCCCGCTCCCGGTGAGACATCATCACCGGAATTTCCAAAACCCGGTATCCCAGGAGTAAAGCTTTTAAAGTAAGAGCTACCTCCAGGCCAAAACCTCGCGGCGGTTTCTCCATTTCTTCAAAAATATCCGCAATTAATGCTCTCTGCCCGGAAAGCGGTTCGCTGAAGTTTTTTTGAGCCAGAAGCAATATGCCCCACCGTGATAATTGTTTTACTAAACCCATACCGCCTTTTTTCTTATTCTTATAAGTAGGGAAAACAGCCACTGACATTTCTGCCCGCTGTTGCAATAAAGGTTCCAATAAATAACGCACTTCAATGGCGCTTTCACCTAGATCAGCATCTACGAGAACAAGCAAGGGATTGCTTGCTTTACGGACACCATGCCAAACGGCTTCCCCCTTACCCCGGTTCTTTTGCAACAAAAGCACTAACGCTCCTTTGCTGCGAGCTATTTCTGCAGTATTGTCATGTGAACCATCGTCTACTACTATTATTTCTTCAATATCAGGAATGTGATTTAAAGCATCCAGGGTAAATCCAATGCGATCGGACTCATTATACGCAGGCACTATAGCGCTGACTGCTCCTACTTCACGTCTCTTTTCCAAGGGATCATTTGTTATTTACACCCAACCTCCTTGCCGGGTAAAATTCCCATGCTGCCTTCTTTAAATCCATAATGCCCTTCTAATTCCTCATTAAATATAACTTCAAGCAATGTAACTTTGCCCCAAAAAGTACCAGCGTGATCCACAATAGACAGGCTCAAGCCGGAACCACCACGGGAGAAACTATCCTCTTCATCCTCATCCGTTAAATATTTTTCCTGCATTTGAAAAATATCATTTTCAACTAGTAGATTATTATCTAGCAAATTATCATCAACTTCACTTAAAGAATTAAAGGCAACCACAGCCCTGCTGTGCTCCCTTTTTCCCATAGCATATATCAATCCCTCCATGAATGATTCCCGGTTTGAAATTTCTTCTTGAGGGGAGTCACCCCCATTTTTCTGGTTCAATGTCTGGAGTATAATCAAAGTATTTTCAGGAGCAAGCTTCATATGAGGGCAAGTTTCTTTTATTTCCAATTCTTCTCTAGCAAGCTCCCCGGCCAAATTTTCATTCACCTCAATTTTATCCCGGTCAACAACCTCTTTTCCCCAACTACCTTCGTAAATAAAATCCAGTAAAAATTCGAACCCATAGACTTTGCTATCTTCAACCAAATTGTCTCTTTCCCTATCAACGGAGGCATAACTATTTCCCGGGTCATAATTAAATAAATTATTTCGATAATCATCTTTCAAAGTAATTGCCCGGTAATTAATGCCCTGCTTTTGCAAAACAGAAGTAATTTCATGGGTAAATTCACTACTATCAGAAACAATACCTACCATATAATTTTCATTTTCATGTTCATAAATCTGATCAGAAAATGCTTTCCAAAAATATTCCTGGAATTCTTCCCAGGCTTGCAATTTCTCATTCTTTTCTTCTATCTGTATCTCCTGAGAGAAAAGTCTCTCTTCCAGCATCTCGATTAATTCCTGCTGGTTATAAATCATAACATCCTCTCCATATGAAAAACCCACCAGCAGACCAATAGCCAGAGCCAGGAACACTGCACTAATTGTAACCAGGTAACTTCGATAATCATACATTAGTTTCACCTCTATAAAAAATAAGGTAGGGGGACACACCTTATAGATACGACTCATCGCCACGGCCTGGAGCGGACTTCCCGCTCAATCTCTCGTCCTGACAGCTCGCGGCGCCCGGCGTCCTGCCGGGCGGTCCGCTCCGGCCTGCTCTTCGTCTACTATGGCAACCACTCACTTTAGGCTTGCGCCGACCACTTCCACCTCATTCCTTTTTAACTTTTATTTTGCTTATTAAGTAAGTTATCACACAGCCTCCAGTCCCCACGGCTTACGGAGCGAACCCCATTCGCCAGATCAGTACTTGAAAAAAGTGTTGCACCAGGGGAGAAAGCAGCAAAAGAACAACAACCGGCAAAATCCCGGCCAATATTAGCACACATATGATCAAAGGAGAATGCGGTTTGCGATACAACCGGCTTACCCCTTTGGCGTCTACCAGCCGATCTCCTACTTTCAGCCTAACCAGGAGAGTGCTGGACATCCCCCTACGCCCCTTTTCCAGAAATTCGGCCACCCCGAAATGAGTCCCCAGGGCTACAATTAGCTCAGCTCCTTTTTCATATGCAAGCAACATGGCAATATCCTCACTGGTTCCCGGGGCTTTAAATGTGCGATATTAAACTCCCAAAGCCTTAACTCTCTTTAGCCCCTGCGTTTCACGTCCATCAGGATAAGTATGGACCACAATCTCGCCAGCACGCTTCAAAACCAGGTCACTAACACTATCCATATCACCAATCACAAGATGTGGACAAAACCCTTCTTCCCACAGAGCATCCGCTCCACCATCCACCCCAATTAAAACAGGAGATACTTCTTGTAAATAATTACGGATTATCCGTAAATCCTCCCGGTAATTTCTACCTCGCACAACTATTACCACATCTTTCCCATACATAGATGTTTTCAAATAAGGAGTTTCCACGGGTTCCAGCAATAGTTCCTTTTCACGAGAAGCGTGATCAAGAGTATTCTCAAAAAAATTTCTGGCTACTTTCCCGGCCTGACGGCGAGCAGTTTCCATCCTCTGTTCCCATATCTCGCTGGTAAATTTTCTGCCTAACCCAATAACTTCGCTGCCAAGCAATACTCGCTCTCCGTCTATGGTAACCATATCTCCGTCCTCAATTTTATGAAAAATATCTTCATCAACTTCCTCCAGAAGAAACAACCCGGCTTCTAGAAGAGCTCCGGGAGCATAATTTACGAATCTCCCGGTTACAAATTGAGAAGTATTGATAACTGCCAGGACTCTTGCCTTTAATAATCCCCGCACCGCCAGCTCATCTAAATCAGCATGGGAAATTAATGCAATCTCTCCCGCTTGCAAACGGGGAATCAAATTTTTGGTATAGCGATCTTTTTTTAACTTACTTCGGCACACTCCACTTCCTGGCAAAAATCTTTTATTAAACAACAAATTTAATACCTCCTTAATTCTCTGTCTTAGTTTACCCACTGTATAAGGTTTTAAAATAATCCAAGCCAAAAGTTACAAATTATTTTGTCTGCTGGAAAAGCTGGGATATATATGATGTTAATTATGTAAACTCATCCCGTATAAAAGAAGTAGCACTGGTTAATTTAAAAAAGCCTTCTATTTATTTAACCTTGTTTTTATTTTAGCTTGTTTTCACCAACTAACAGGAAAGGAGTTTTTCAGCTGAGCAATCAAAAAAACCTTAATAACAGCAATCACGGGCAACGAAAATCTTCCAATAAAATCTTTTGGAGTACCCTGGCAATAATTATCATCTCTACTTTCATCTTTTTACAATTCTTTTCTTCCATTTCTCGCGATATCCGAATTATGGAAGGAGAATCACATTATGTAAACATAAGGCTTCCTTTTATCACCGTGCGGGGAGAATGTGCAGGCGATACTTTAAATATTAACGGCAAGCCTGCCCCCGGCGAGCATAGCCTTTTGGAATTTCCGTTAGACTTAGAAGCAGTTTCCCTGGGAGATACCATTCTTGAATTTTCCCTTTTTGGTTATATTCCCATTCAAGAAATGAATGTCAATGTAGTACCGGAGATAAAAGCGGTTCCTGGAGGGCATTCCATTGGTATTAGCCTGCATTCTGACGGTGTTATGGTGGTTGGCTTCTACCAGGTAGCTTCTGATGGAGGTCTTAATTTAAACCCTGGCCGTTCAGCCGGCATCAGAATAGGAGATCTCATAGTTGCCGTGGAAGGACATGAGGTCAGAAATATCGAGCATACTTTTCAACTTCTCCAGGAATACGCATCAAAAGGAGCATTATCAGTTACCTTAAAGCGGAACCAACAACAGATGCATACTACCATATATCCCCAATACTGCAATGAAGACAATGAGCATCGAATAGGAGTGTACATAAGAGACACTACGGTAGGAGTAGGCACCCTGAGTTTTTACGAACCTCAAACCTTGCGCTTTGGCGCCCTGGGGCATATAATTATGGACACTGATACTGGCAATCCAGTAGATATGGGAGGTGGGGAAATAGTTAAAGCCAATATTATTAACATTAACGCAGCTAAGAGGGGGACACCAGGTGAAAAAACAGGAGTATTCATGGAAGACGATGGCTTTCGAGGTAACATTGACAAAAACACTCATTTGGGGATTTATGGCTACCTGGAAGAACCTGATGATTCACCCACCCCCTATTCAACCCCTATCCCTGTAGCCCTTGCCTCCCAAGTACAAGAAGGAAAAGCCAAAATGCTCACAGTTATTGACGGAGAAACCATAAAGAGCTACGACCTGAAAATAGAACGAGTAAACAAACAGTTTGAACCAGCCGACAAGGGAATGGTAGTCCAAATTACCGATGATGAACTTTTGAATAAAACTGGAGGTATTGTTCAAGGTATGAGCGGGAGCCCTATAATACAAGATGACAAATTGGTAGGAGTCGTAACCCACGTATTTGTCAACGATCCCAGCAGGGGTTATGGTTTGTTTGCAGAATGGATGGTGTATGAAGCTGGGCTCACTTCCTAAATTTTTTTATAATTTTTTGGAAAAGAAGAAGGAATCGTTAACCCTTTGTCGAATAATTTCACAGTTAGTAATTACCATTTTAAACAGGGGGTTTTTATATGTTAAAAGTTGTAGTAGCGGATGACAATCAAGATTTTAACGAGCTGATCACTGAGTTTTTAAACGGAGAGCCTGATTTTGAAGTTATCGGTACAGCCCAGAATGGCCAGGATGCTCTAAAATTATTGGAAGAACACAATCCTGATGTCTTGCTTTTAGACATTATCATGCCACACCTGGACGGTATTGGAGTTCTGGAAAAAATTCCGCAATTAAATTTGGAAAAACAACCTTGCATCATCATGCTTACTGCTTTCGGCCATGAAAACATAACTCAAAAAGCAGTCGAACTGGGAGCATCCTATTACATCCTTAAACCTTTTGATATGGAAGTTATGGCAGATCGCATCAGGCAAATAACCGGTCAAGTGGACACTCGTTCTCAACATGACAATAAAGAAGCTTTAGCCGCCAGATACTCTTCCGCAGCCAAAAACGCTGACAATAACAATTCGAGAGGATACAGCAGTTCTCCGGAAGAAGAAGTTACTGAGATGCTTCATGAAATTGGCATACCCGCCCACATAAAAGGGCATCTTTACCTGAGAGAGGCTATTCT
>PWGT01000193.1 GCA_003554535.1 Syntrophomonadaceae bacterium
ATAAAGGAACCTGGATTAAAGGCAAAAAAATAGACCCTGAAAAGAAAGATGAAGCAGCAAAGCTTCTAAGAGGAATAGCTCTGCTTGCTGCTGTGGTTACAGCATCTGTTTTAATTTATTTTTTTTGGTAATCAATTCTAAAACTAAAGGGGTTTCAAGACCAGTTAAAAACCCCGAAACCCCTTAATTTACTGGCGCGCCTGGGTGGATTTGAACCCCCGACCTACGGATTAGAAGTCAAATTAAGGGTATTTGGGTTGTGTTGGCTTCTAATTGATCAAGTTTGTTTTGGTTAGATATATTAGGCATTTCCGACATTTTTTAGTTATAACCAATTGGGCAGATATTTAAACAATTTGTGTCAGTTCGCACACTAATCCACACACAACCTTTTAGCTCTTAGTGGTAATATCTTCTTTTTTTTATAGTGAGTAATAATATGTGTGCCTGGTTAAATCTTTTATGTCTGTCTGACTATCAATCATCCGGAACTAGTGGCGTATTTCTTTAGATTGAATAAGCCTTTAAGAAGGCACTTTACGGTGACTCTTGATAGCTCCGCTACCATATCAAAATTGTTAGCATAAACCTAAATATTATTACCATTTCCGGTGTTAAAATTTTATGGTTTTATAATCTGGATTCCCGAAAAATTATACCTAACCTTGACACAAAGCCTGATAGATAAGGGCTTAAGCACAGTTAAGGGGTTCTGTTATAGGTATATAATATACCTATGTTATGATATTTCATGGTGCCTGAACCGTTGATTTATAAGGGTTTTATTGCTCATAGGTATAAAATACGGGGAATTCAGGTTATAAACATAGTGTACATCGGCGTTTGCGGGATCGCTCAAAAAAGTCTTGCCAAAAATGTGCAGCACTTCAGGATTAAGGGCCTAAAGACGATCTGCACAGACCTTTACTTATGTACTTTTTAAATTCTCATCCACCGTACATGGTTAAACTTCTGCTCCATCTTATCCCAGAAGCCGTTGCTCCAATCGAAGACTAAGGCTACTTCCCAATCTTGCGGCAGGTTATTAAGGCTTGCTCGGACTAACTTCTCTCCCCAGCCTTTTATTGCAGAATTGATCTCCATAATTTGCATAACTTTATACTCAAAGTCATATGCCAAGTGTATACCGACTGCACTAGGGTGAAATGCTTTTGTCGCAGGAATCTTTCGTTTGTTACCAGTCAATTCGCTTGAAGCCTGGATCTCATTGTCAGCAATCCGAATATATTGAATGATACTTAGCTCGGCTAAGTTCTTAGTAGCGTCATCAATAATAGGGTGGATTGTCTTGACCTTTTTCAGCGCCCATATGGTCGTGTCTTTATCATTCAGCTTGCTGTTTGGATGGTCCACCAGCGGCCCCCTCCCTTGCTAATAATTCTCTATTCCCAGCTGCTCCAGCTCCTTCCCCTTACTCTTCCGCTCTGCCTTCTTAAACGTAACTTCTGGGGTTACTCGGGGATATTCCAGCTGTTTTTATATATCAATTGACCCATCAATCTCCTTCATTATCCTGTCAGTCTCAGCTAATGCTTTAATAATCTTGTGATAATGCCTAACATCATCAAACCCTAAAGCTCTACCCTTTCTATCCTTCAACCATTTCTGAGCAGGTTGGTAACCACCTATATAAAATTCCCAGGCTACCTGAGGAACATTATCAAAATATTGTTTATCATTAATCCATACTTTGCCATTATCATATCTCACTTTTTCTACTTCGTTACCGCCATCTTCTGGGTAAGATGTAATAAAGTCTTCTATAACTGGACTTTCTAAAAGGTGAATCTGCCTCAACTCCCCTCCCAGTTTAACCAGCTTCCAGAAAGTTTCTTTATCTTTTGGATATGGAACACGGGGGAAATCTATCTTCAAGAATTCTTTATACTTTTCTCTGTAAGAAGGACTATGTAAAACAGCATAGATATAATCGAGGATGTCTATTGGGGCGAATGTTCCTTCAGTTTCTTCTTTCTCTGGAGTAAATCTTAAATTGAGATTATCTGCAACCTGGTTGATTATGCCCATATTCAGATTGGGTTTGCGATTGGGTTGTTCAATTTCACTCAATATAGTGTTTTCTTCTTCATAAAGATAAAGAGGGAAAACTGCTGATTGGGTTGTTCTTTCACCACACTTAGTTTCAATCATATGTTTAGTTAAATAGAAATGGTCACAAATTAATGATTTATTCGAACGTGCAGTAACCAAACCAATGTTTTTGCCCTTTATAAAATGCTGCATAACCCTATAAACATCTCTCCAAACTAATTTATTGTCATAAAATATATATCTAACATCAAATGGTCTATAAGTGATACATTTAATAAGATTATCCAAATCGGAAATATTTTGCATATTATTCCAACCAGCAAGTATATCCCATCCAGCTTTTTTTCTAACATTGAATTTATTGTGTAAATCGTCATTAGGGTTGCTGTTTTTAAATAGCGTAAATCTTTTATAAAGTTTATCCTTATCAAAATCAATCACGAACTGATCATGAGCAGTGGTTATCCCAACCCCACCAACTTCAAAGAGCTCTCTAACTGAAAAACCTAATTCGTATAAACTCTTTAAGATAAAATCCTTCTGAACTAAGAGATATTGAGGGTGCCATAAATTAACTCTTTCAAAAGTGATACTGTTTAATGAATTGTTTAGAAGAAAATCATATTTGTACTCTCTAAAACCATATAGATCATAATGAAATACTTCACCAAGTTTGCCCTGCTTTTTTCTTTTTGCATTTTTAATAAAAATATTAATCGAAACTCCCTGTTGTATATCAAAAATATTTTCGTCAGGAGTTCCATCAGGAGATAATTCTCTTTTCTTAGTACTGCCATGCAGATCAATAATGTAAATCTTGTCAAAAGTATTTAGCAAATGCCATCTCATACCTCTAAATGTGGGGTTGTCCAAAAAACTATTGTTATTAATAAATGCAAGAACCCCTTCTTTATTTTGTTCTATAAAATACTGACCATATCTTAAAAATTTGACATAATCATCATTTAGCCATTTGGGGTTTCTTTCTTGCAGTCTGCCTCCATCAGGTTCTTGCTTATAGTCTTTTAATATCTCTTCTATCCATTTTCCTTTATTAGCAGAGTGACCACTATAAGGCGGATTCCCTAGCCCCACCATCACCGGAGTGTCTCTCTTAACAAAATTAGCATCATTAGCTTCCTGGCTTAACCATGAAGCAAATATTGTGCCGGTGTCAGGATGTTGTTCTTCTAAAGCATTGGTAAGGAATATTTTTAAACGCTGATCCTTACTCGGTTTATAACCTGTTTCCGAAAGCAGTAAATCGAGTTTCAAATGAGCCATTGCATACGGAGCCATTAAAAGTTCAAAGCCGTTTAATCTAGGGATCAGGTGATTTTCCACGTAATCATTCCAGATGCCCTGTTGTGCTTTGTACTTCTGATATATCTGTTTGATAATCTCAGCTAAAAATGTTCCTGTTCCAGCGGCAGGGTCAAGTATTTGGACTTTGTGGACTTCGGTTTTCTCTTTCTTCCCCTGAACGTCTACTTTGATTTCAGTTTTAGAGTTATCGGCCAGACCTTCCGTTAAACCAAATTCAGTTTTTAAGATATCATCAACTGCTCTAACGATAAAATTAACTACTGGTTCAGGTGTGTAAAAAACACCCCTTTTTTTCCTTAGATTAGGGTCATACTCAGCTAAAAATGTTTCATATAAGTGGATCATTGGATCGTTTTGCTTTGTGACATCACCAAGATTTTTTATCAAAGTTGCAACATCAGTAACCCTGAATACATCTGCTAATGCTTCAACAATCCAGGCAATCCGGTCATCTAAATCATAGCCGGCAATGTATTGAAATAGCTTGCGCAAGAATGGGTTACTTTTGGGGATTAA
>PWGT01000031.1 GCA_003554535.1 Syntrophomonadaceae bacterium
ATCATTTAAAACTACATCACTATAACCTTGCACTTATTTAAGAAGTAACCTATGCTTCAGTTTATCAATAAGAAATGAAAGCATGTTTCACCATTGACTATAACAAATATTATGGTAAAATTAAAAAAACTGCAACAAGATTAAATGACCCCAGGATCTATAATTTTAGGTTTTAAACATTATCTTAAGCATGATTATATGCTGTTAATTTAGTAATAGTTTGCAATACTGCCTAAACTGCTTTTGGCAATAAACTTTAAAGTTAAACTTTAATTTCTCAGTATCTTTATGCTTGATTTTATAAATATATAATGCAATATAAGTTGTTAAAATATTGAAAGAGATTTTAATATTGGCTAAAGGGAGGTTATCACAGATGGTAATCAGGAAAGGGCGATTGAGTTTGTTTTTGGGTCTCAATATTCTATTAATCCTGCTATTTTTACCGGGAATAACTTTTGCTGAATTTGATGTGCGGGATATTGATTTTGATAATGTTAATAACGCTAATTCAGAAGATGATGCAAACGAAAACGGAGGATTCCAGGCACTAGATGCTGAAGATAATACTTCTAGTTCACTAGGTCCTGATACTACAGAAGAAGAGTTAGAGGATTTTGTGTTGGACGCAAGTCCGCGGGAATTAGATGAAAAGGGTGCACTCGGTGTTAAAGAAGAGTATGAAGATACCCCGACAAGAGAGCTAGGGGCAAATGTACCAGATTGGGAAATAGATGATCAATACAAAGCTGAAACACCAGAACCCGAATACGGTGCATATGAAGATATTGAATTTTCCTGGCCAGAGGAGCCTGGGGATCCCGGTTATGTGGAACCAGTTAGTGGTTACGGTTTGTGGAGAGAAATGAGAGAATCAGTTTTAGTTGATGTGCCATTAACAGCTTTAGAAGTGGGTCTTAATATTAAGGCGCCTAATCTACCAATAACACTATATCCAAGTGATGAACATGGGCCTGTTGATGTTGAGTCTCTTAAGTCTCCCCCGGATGCTAAAAGTCTTGTACCTGGTTATAGTCAAGTGAAAGGGATTTATGATTCAATCAAGGGTTTTATTGAAAGGCGGCAGGATGAATCTTCTGAACCTGAGCCTGAGCAAGAACCCGAGCTCGAACCGGAACCTGAACCGGAACCTGAACCGGAACCTGAACCGGAACCTGAAACGGAACTTGAAACGGAACCCGATGATGATGAACCGCAACCCGGCACTATGGAATATATTGAAGCAATGAAAGAAGATGAAGAAACCGGTACTTCTGGTAGGGTCCCTAGTTCTAGAGATACTCCATCGGGGGGTTTAAGTCCTAGAAGGGGTGGCGGCATAGCTATTGAGAAACCTGTTGTCTATTTCTATCCTGAAAAAGAGAAATCAATTTCTGTTGAAATTGAAACTGACGGTGAGATTACAAAATCGATACCTGAATATGGGGATGGTTGGACTGTTCAGGTTGAACCTTCTGGTTTGATTGATAATAAGTACGATTACTTATACTATGAAGTAGATGTTGACTATGATTTTACAAGAAAAAATGGTTGGTTAATTGATAGGTCTGATTTTGCCTCCGAGATGAATGAAGTATTAAAAGAAGTAGGTTTGCAGGGCGATGAAATAGATGATTTCATCGAGTACTGGGATGGATCTCTTTGTACCGAATGGGATTATTACGCTGCTTATTATCTGCTTCCTGAAGAAGTTGAAGAAACTATCCAGCTGGATTTTTCAAAAGAACCGGATTCTTTTTTAAGAGTCTTTTTCCTGTTTGAGGGGCTGGATAAACCAATTCCATTTGATAGTCCTGAATTAGATGATTTTCAAAGAGAAGGATTTACTGTAGTGGAATGGGGAGGTTATCGCATAGAGTAAGTTTAAATAGGCTTAGCTTTTTTAATGAGCAGAGTTTACTGAAGAGAGCGAATTAAAAACAAGAGGGGCTGTTCTCAGTATTGAGGATAGCCCCAAAAGATATAATTGGTATTTGGAGCTTGCTTCCTTATTTTTGAAACCTAGTAAAGTTGGAGAGATGTACTTGGCAACAACAGATCTGTGTATGGGATGTATGGATTTAAAAGGAGAAAGTAAAAAATGTCCTCACTGCGGCTGGGTGGAAGGAAGCGCGCCTGAATCGGCTCTGCACCTGCCGCCTGGCACGATCCTGCAGGACAAGTACTTAATCGGCCGCGCCCTCGGCCAAGGTGGTTTCGGTATTACCTATTTAGCCTGGGACTTGAACCTAAACACAAAACTGGCTGTTAAAGAGTACCTTCCCCAGGAACTGGCATACCGCACCGGCGGCCAGAGTGAAGTTAGCATCTACAAGAAATCTTTGGCCGAAAACTTCAACTACGGCTTAGAAAAATTCCTGGATGAAGCCCGCACGATCGCCCGTTTCAACGAGCACCCCAACATCGTTTCAGTCCGTGACTTTTTTAAAGCCAAAGGCACCGCTTACCTGGTGATGAACTATATAGAAGGGATAACTCTGAAAGAATATTTGGATAGCAGGCAAGAACCGCTTCCCTTCGAGCAGGCTTTAGATATTTTTATGCCCGTGCTCGACGCTTTAAAAGAAGTGCATGCTGCCGGCATCTTACATCGCGACATCAGTCCCGACAACCTGCTGATTGATGCTAAAGGCCGAGTGGCATTAATCGACTTCGGCGCCGCCCGCCAAGCTATGGGCGAAAAAAGCCGCAGCATCTCGGTGATTATGAAGGCGGGCTACTCGCCATTGGAGCAGTACCAAAGTAAAGGCAAACATGGCCCCTGGACCGATATCTACGCGGTAGCTGCCACATTTTATCATGTTATAACGGGGCAACTGCCGGTCGAATCGCTCGATAGAATTAATGACGATCCTTTAAACTTTCCCTCCACTCTTGGAGTAAAGATTGTAAAATACAAAGAAAATGGCTTGCTAAAAGCTCTAGCGGTTCAATCTGAAGACCGCTTCCAAACCGTAGAAGAATTCCAGGAAGCGCTGCTGGGTAAGAAACCGGTCGAGGAGAAGAAATCACCCGCGGAAATAAAAGCGACAACTGACAAGCCTGGCAAACCGCAGGGTGAGGATGAAGATTTCATACAATGTCCCTTCTGTAGCGAGCGGATCAAGGCCAGCACCATAATATGCAGGTACTGCAAGATGGATCTTCAGAAAGTTGAGCCGCAAGCAAAGGAAAAATCTCAAAGGCAACTTCCAGGGGATGCCTACCCTTCAAAGGCTGAACCTAAAAGCTTAGGCAGAAATTTGGCCGTCGCAGCAGTGGTTATTCTCGGCCTGGCGGTTACATTTTATGCCGGTAACTGGTATTTTCCCGGGACTTTTAATAAATCGATAATAGATGAAGACAGTTCAACTGAAATTGATCCAACGATGGAAGTTGAAGGTATTGATGAAAATGACGTTGAAGTTGATAAAGATCAGTTGGATCAGGAAAAGAAAATTGAAACTGAAATAATACAGCATCCCGGTTTCAAGATGGTCCAGGTAGGAGAACCCCTCAACACCTACACCATTCCCACCGGCAGAGACGACTCAGGCACAGCTGAAGTAGCCGGCGGCTTTAAAATGGCTGAAACCCCGGTCACCTATGAGCTGTGGTACGAGGTGAGAAACTGGGCTGAAAAAAATGGATATTACTTTGAAAACAAAGGGTGTGAAGGCAGTGAGGGAACCGATGGTGCAGAACCAACTTCAGCGAAAAATGAACCGGTTACTAAGATCAATTGGCGTGATACCATTGTTTGGCTAAATGCTCTCTCGGAAAAACATGAATTAGAGCCGGTTTATAGAACAGAAGGCGGTGATATCATTCGGGAGTCAAATGATGGTGTTGATAATCTAAGCAGTCAGATCTGGTCAGTCCAGGTTGAAGAAAAACCTGGTCTTTCAGGAGAA
>PWGT01000106.1 GCA_003554535.1 Syntrophomonadaceae bacterium
CGTCGATGCCGCGATCCTGCGGGTGTTCATCATCTCTGGCCGCCGCCCCTCTGGCGCGGGTGGCGATGTCGGTTTCCGCATTGCTAGAACCCCGTAGCATTTTGAACTTACCTTTTGCTTCTTCTCCGTAGGGTACTCAGCGGGGCGCTTAAAATTTTAAGGGAAGTAGTAGCAAAGCTTTGCAATTATCTCGATTCCGTTCAAGTCAATTGCAAGAGGTTTCTATTCTGTTCAGACGAAGGCTTAGCGTTTATAGCAAGCTGATTTAATATGGAAGTGATAAAGATAGAAGATCCTTATCCTATTAATTTGTGGGCTAAACTGAAAATGTTTTGCCCTAATGATTTGCTCATAAAGCACATTAACTCTTGTGTAGTTAAAGCAATAGTTCGGGAAAATAATATCTGCGGCTTAATTGTTTGGCTTATCAGATGCGGTTTCACCTGATCAGGTTGTTGTGCTATATGTATTGAAAAAAATAAATATTTTAATATTAGAAAAAAATCATAAATATTAGGCGAATAAAACAACAAATAACTAAGGCAAAATTATATGACTTGCTTCCTTAACTTCATGAATAACCATCATATTGCAAAACAAGGAAGAGTTTCTAATAGCAATTTAAAATTATGGGTGATTAAATTATAAAACCTGTATTTTATTTAATGATAGAGACTTTAATTAGCTTTGACCTACTGATTGTGCTGATGGCAATAAAAGGTTATGATTAAAAAACCACAAGGCTTTGGCTTACCTAAATATAGTTAGCAGTTATAAAGATAGGGTCAAATATTAATGGTTAAAACAAGGAGGAAGCGGGGATGTTTTTTACGGAAAAGAAGGTATTGGTAGGCTTTTGCCTGGTTTCATTGTTTACCCTGCTTAGCCAATCAGTTACTTTGGCTGAATGGATACCTGGCGGCGTATCTTTTGTTGAGGCCTCTAACACCCAATCTGTTGGTGACCTGAGCGCCGGAGAGCAGTTGGGCGATAATCGCTGGGAATATCGAAATCCTTCGCCAGATTTGGTTCAGGAGCTTGAGTCTGAACAAAGTTTGCAACCGCAAACAGAAAACAGTCCTGATATATGTTGGGGTTGTGATGGACCATGGTTTACTGTTCCTGGCTATTCTGATGGTATTATAGAAACAGATCCAGAATCCGGCTCAAAAATTATAGATCAAAAAAATCTGGAGATAGATAATGAACTGCCTGCCGAAATAAGAAGATGGGTTGAAAATTCCCGAGATGAATTCGGAGGTCAGTCAAGATTATATGATGGTAAGCTTTATCTACTGGTAACTTATGGTGAGAAGAGAACCGGCGGCTATGATGTAGAGATTACCGAAGTAACCGAACAAGGTGAAAAATTAATGGTTACTGCAGACTTTACTAAACCAGATGAAGATAGCATAGTCACTCAAGCATTAACTTATCCGTATGACTTGATTGTGATTGAAGAAACTGACCTGCTGGTTGAATTTGTTGCTACCGGAGATGAAAGGGGCTATCTGCCTGACCTGGGATCAGAACTAGAACCATACTCCATACCATATCTATTTCCCACACCATACCAAGAACCCACTCCAGAGCCATCCCCTGGTCCTGAAAAAGATCCTTACCCTTTACCCGAGTTTGATATACCATCCTTCCAGCCGGAACCTTCTTACCCTGTTCCCGAACTTGCTCCAAAGCCAGATACCGATCCAATTACCGAACTACCTGTTTTAAATATCAGGCAACCTTCTAGAGGCGGTGTTGACGGTGCTATTTCTAATACTGATAGGAAAACTATGGGCTTAAATATTGAAATTTCAACAACAGAATCGCTCAAACCTGGTGATAGTGGTGAGTTGATTGTTGAAGTTACCCCTCGTTCCTACTGGTGGTGGTTTACAGAACAAAGTGTTTTGTCCTTGACCACCAGCCCTTCAGAAAACCTACTCATGATGGAGGATCCAATTCCTGAGGTTCTTATTGCCTTCCCTTCAGGTGATCAATGGTACGATTACGGAGATTATTATGATCTAGTTGATATATATAATGGTCTTCAATGGATTGGAAGAGCTAAGTTAATTGCCAGTCCTGCTTTTTTGGGGATTGCCTTGGAAGCATTATCATTTTTTAATGATAATTATTATTCCATTTTTGAAAGAGATAGATATTATGGTGTTACACTTTCAGATTATTTTCAGGAATCTACTATAATGCCTGTTGTTTTAGATGTAGGGTCATGTCAAATACAGGGCTTTCGGATTACCTATCCATTTACAGTTACTGAAAATTTGGATAGTGCAATTCAACTAGATATGCACATATCAGCTGGTATGGAGTCACCTGGTGTTCCCAGAAATATTTATCAGTATGGGGTGTTGAGAAGTATCGTTATTGTTGATGATCCGGGTTCAACGCCCGATACTACATCACTTAGCTTTACCAATCTAACTCCGTCTAAGATAACAGCTGATTCGGCACCTTTTGATGCAGAGCTTAATGCGAGCGGAGCCAACTTCAATAATGTTGACCAAATTGTGTTTAATTGGGGTGGAGCCTCAACAGGCGGAACTGCTACTTGGAACAGAGACAGTAGTGACTGGGATCAAAAAGTAAATATTATATCTGATACTTCGATGATTTTAGAGCCAAGAGTTGTTGGCTCTACAGCAACTTGGTCAGGAAAGGATACTTGGGATGTGACTTTACGGGACACTACAGGCGCAACGGAATCGAGATCTTTTACGGTAACAAGGAAGATGAATGAGGACACAGCTACTCCAATCTTAAAAAGACCTTCCAAACCAACTTTAATTTCGCCTGTCAACCATGCAGAATTTGATCATTTCCCAAGGACAACCACTCTTAAATGGGCGCCTGCTGATGGGGATGTCGTTGATGGATATAATCTTCATATCCAAACTGGAAATCCGCGTGATCAAAATCAATGGTGGAACGGCCACATTGACAAAAACAAAGTATACACCGATACAGAATACACTTTTAATTTTGGCGGAATGAATCCGGGGCGCTGGAGGGTAAGGGCTGTTAATGAGGCTGAAACCGGTAAATGGACCGAGTGGCGCTATTTTCGTTATTTGCGATAATACAAATTTCTAGGTAAATATTTGATAAAAAGAGCATCAAAAGCCCAAATGTTTTAGTAGTCCTAGCCTTTTTTCATGAAGATAGTTTTTAAAAAAACAATTAACCTAATTGGAGGTTTAGCTTGCAAGAACACCAACGATGCTGTGATTGTATGGAAGAAAAAAATGAAGAAGTGAAATGCCCACACTGTGGATGGGAAGAAGGCAGCCCCCCTGAATCAGCTCTGCATTTACTTCCCGGCACTATTATGCAAAATAAATACATTATTGGCAGATCCCTTGGTCAAGGTGGTTTTGGCATTACTTACTTGGCCTGGGATTTGAATCTTAATATTAAGCTGGCGATCAAGGAGTACCTTCCCCTGGAACTGGCTTACCGCACCGGAGGTCAAACTGAAGTCAGCATCTATAAAACAACTTTAGCTGATAGTTTCAATTATGGGCTTGATAAATTTTTAGAAGAGGCGCGGACTTTAGCCCGTTTCAGCGAACATCCCAATATTGTTTCAGTAAAAGATTTCTTCAAAGCTAACGGCACTGCTTACCTGGTTATGAATTATATTGATGGAGTGAGCTTGAGTGAGCACTTAGAAAGCATAGAAGAACCATTAGGTTTTGAGCAAGCATTCAATATCTTCATGGTGGTTTTAGATGCATTAAAAGAAGTACATACCACAGGCATACTCCACCGGGATCTCAGCCCCGACAATCTTCTGATCGATACAAAGGGCCGGGTGTTTTTGATCGACTTTGGTGCTGCTCGTCAGGCACTAGGCGAAAAAAACCGCAGTGTGTCGA
>PWGT01000110.1 GCA_003554535.1 Syntrophomonadaceae bacterium
AATAAAACCATAATTTTATTCCAATTTTTGCAGGTTAAGATATTTTTATATTTCGGTTCTATATTTAGTTACTAGTTTTTCTAATAAATTTAATTAAATAGCATAAAATTCTAACAAATGTGATAATGTGAAAAATATTATTACTTATAGCTCAAAAATATTAAAGAATACCTTTCCAATTTTATTTTAGAAGCAAAACCAAAATGATAATAGGTCGAATAATAGGTCCTAGTTACTGCAGATTTGGTTTTTTCCTTTCTTTTTGGCTTTGTACAATGCTTTGTCGGCGTTTTTTATTACTTTTTCTACTGTATCTGCAGAATTTGTATCACTAACGCCAAAGCTTATGGTAAACTTAATGGTTTTCTGATTTTCATTTTTGGTTTTGATGCCCGTTTTTTCATACTTTCTACGGTTTTTCCAGTTTCTGATTACGAAAGATTTGTTTTGTATTTTTTTTCTCAGGTTTTCCAGGTTATTGAACACTTCATTTTTACTTTTTCCATTAAATACTATGACAAATTCTTCACCTCCCAGGCGAAATGCTTTACCGCCACTGCCGGGTGAGGCCAGGACGGATGCTACAAACTTCAAAACTTCATCACCAGTGTCATGTCCGTATTTATCGTTGATTTTCTTAAAATTATCGATGTCAGCCATGGCAAGGGTATACTTTTTTCCGAGGGCAGCTGTATGTTCATTGAAAGCTCTTCTGCCTGGAAGAGAGGTTAACTCATCTATGTAAGACATTGAATACATGGAGAAGATAATGGAAATGCAGATTAATCCAAAAGATATTAAAAAGGTCAAATTAAGCAATTCTTCTTGAAATAAGCAAATTAAATTGAAAGCAAGTAAGCAGCTTAGGACGGTGGTGGATGACACGTCTCTTTTTTTATAGATATTATAGAACAGCATTATGATAATAATTCCGCTTATTAAAAGCAAAAAAGCAGGTACGCTCAGGGTGGTTTCTTGGAATATTTCATTTTCCAGTATCTCTTCAATTAATTGGGGGTCTATCCATTCCAGGAAAAGATATACAAGAACCTGGGCTATAATAGCAGAAACTTTTTTCAACCCATGAATGTTAATAATACCTCTATCGGCAGAAAAAATAATATATATTGAATTGGCTGTAACAAAGAGCATCATAATTTCTAAGGGAACATTAAAAAAATCGGGTGTTTTATGGGATATAAACCATATTAGTAACAAAGAAGTAAGCAAAAAGGCTTTGCTTTTGTTAAATTGCAAGCTAAGAATCATACCTGCTGCAGCTGTTCCATACACAGCCACCCCGGGCGGAGCTGGCAAAAGGTGCTGGAAGATAGAAAAGGCAACAATTATGAGCACTGTAAGAGCCGGCATTATTACTCTGGTTTTTTGCATAGTTAACTTAAATTTCGATTATAGAGAGAGGTTTACCTTTTTTAACTTTTAAGTTTCCCTAACTATATTTTTTAAACTTTTAGGGGGTACCGGGAGCTAACGGCAGGTTTTGAAATAAATACAAAAAAGTTGTTATATTTTTGAAAATAGAATAAGATAGAATTAAAGGTGGCATTTATGAAGGTAATTTAAGGCAATATCTAAAGAAAGGAATTTGATATGAAGATACCGGCTATAAGTGTGCAGAAGCTAAGTTACTGGTATGGGAACCTCCAGGCAGTCAAAAATATTGATTTTGAAGTTATGCCGGGGGAAATTTTAGGTTTTTTAGGGCCTAACGGGGCGGGCAAGTCAACAACAATTAAAATGCTCACTGGCCAACTTCGCCCCGGTGGGGGTAAAGCGCAGGTACTGAGCCGGGAAATAGGAAGAGAAGATCCCCAATTGCAGGCCCAGATAGGGGTGTGCTTTGAAGAAAAGAACCTTTATTTGGAAATGAGTGCCCTGGAAAATCTGGACTTTTTTGCGTCCCTCTTTGGTATAAAAAAGCCTGATTCTATGGAAGCTTTGCAGAGGGTGGGTCTTGGCGACAGAGCCAAGGATAGAGTTAACAATTATTCTAAAGGAATGCGCCAGCGCCTTATGATTGCGCGGGCTTTTATTAACAAACCTCGGGTGCTTTTTCTGGATGAACCCACTTCCGGCCTCGATCCAGTAACTGCTGCTGAAATACGCCAAACCATTCTGGAAGAAAGCGCGCGGGGTGCGGCTATTTTGCTCACTACCCATAACATGATGGAGGCGGATCAACTTTCACATCGCGTAGCTTTTATCAATGAAGGAGAAATAGTAGCCCTGGATACAGCTGAAAATCTCAAACTAAAATATGGCGAAAGAGCTGTGCGAGTGCGTTTAAGAGAGGATGGTGAGGTGAGAGAAGAATCAATTCCCCTGGATAAGCCTGAAGCTTCTAAACGGATAGCTGAATTGGCTGCATCTCCTGATTTGATGACCATCCACACAGAAGAAGCTACTCTGGAATCCATTTTCATTAAGCTCACTGGCAGGAGGCTGGAAGGATGAAAAATACAATTTCTTCTTCAGCCATTTTGGGTGCAATTTTAAAAAAAGATCTACTGGCTTACAGTCGGAATAAACTATATATATTTCTGACGGTGATAGGTATAATCTTTTTTGTGCTTATATTCTGGGTTACACCTGATACTGTAGACGAGACTATTGTATTGGGCATAACTCCTTCTATAGAAACGATGTTAGAAAATGCCAGGGAAGAATTAATAGAAGATGGAATTCAACAACCTCAATTTGAATTATTTTCGGCAAACGATATTGAAAAGGATTTGGCAACAGAAGAAGGCATGCAAGTGTTGGAATTTGAAGATGCGGAACAGATGAAGAAGGTTCTGGAAGGGAAATTGAAGCTCTATGTTTCTGAAGATGGAACCTTGGAATCTATAGATCCTCAAGAAGACCACGAAAAGAAAGAGCAATTAAAGGATGCTGAGGAGAAAGATCTCCACATGGGCCTGGCATTTCCTCTCAATTTTGTATCAGAGGCTATCAAAGGTGAAAAGACTGAAGTAACAATATATTTAGATGCAGCCGTGCCCAATGAAATGGAAACTGCTATGCAGGCTTATGTACAGGAGATAGCCTTTCTTTTAGGAGGACACGAGTCTCCGGTGGAATTTCCGGAGGAAGAGGCTATTATTTTGGGGCACGATCGAGCTGGTCAACAGATATCAATGCAGGAAAGGATGCGCCCCTTGCTGGCTCTTTTTATCTTGTTAATAGAAACATTTGCCATGGCTTCCCTTATCTCCAGCGAAATACTTCAGGGAACTGTAACCGCATTGAGGGTTACTCCCATGAAAGTAGGACATTTTTTAGCGGCTAAAACTATTTTGGGGACCTGTCTGGCCTTGTCCCAGGGAGTCTTGATCCTTCTGTTAATTAGAGCTTTTACGGTTGAGAACTGGCATATATTGTTGATAACTATGCTCTTGGGATCGCTTTTATTCACCAGTGTGGCCATGATTATTGGAGCTGCAGGAAAAGACTTTATGGGTCAGCTAATGTATGCAATTTTATTCACGGTTCCCTTGATGATTCCTGCTTTTGCCGTCCTGGTGCCGGGAACCGTGGCTTCATGGGTTCAGATGATTCCCAGCTATCCCATTGTGGAACTGCTTGTGGGAAGCACCATTTATGAAGTTGGTTGGCTTGATTACTGGAACGAATTTTTATATGCAATATTATGGGTTGCAGCTCTTTATTTAATAGGACTGGTTATTTTAAAACGGAAGGTGGAAACCCTATGAGCTTAATTCGCGTGTGGAAACTATTCCTTAAAGAAATTGCTATGGGGCCGCGCAACCCTTTCTTTCTTTATGC
>PWGT01000134.1 GCA_003554535.1 Syntrophomonadaceae bacterium
AACATTTAATTTATCAAAATTGCCTGATAGAAGGGTGATAGAGAATGCCTTTATCTCTCAAATATTACTTTAAAGAGATTGATTTTAAAAACATTCTGCTTTTAGCCAGCAGTCAGTTTGCTTTGTTGATTAATATGCAGGGAATACAATCTCTAATGCCTTTTATCAGGGAAGAATTTGATATTTCTCGAACTCTGGCTGGTTTTTATGCAACTTTTATGTTTGTTTCAGCAGCAGTAATTGCTGTTTATAGTGGAAGTATTGTTGACAAGGTTGGAGCTAAAAAGAGTTTACTGCTGGGAATTTTTAGTGTAGGGGTTGTAATGATTATTCATGGTTTAGTTCCATTCTACTTTTTTATGTTGATATTAGCTTTTTTCCTGGGATTAGGCTCTAGTATTATTGTTCCTTCTACCAATAAAGCAGTTCTGCTGGAAACTGCGCCTGAAAAGAGAGCCACGGCTATGGGCATTTTGCATTCTGGAACCGGAATAGGAGGTTTTGTAGGCGCAATTATGATGCCAGTTATTGCCAGCCGGGCAGGATGGCGAAAGTCAGTTATAATCGCCGGTTCTATTGCACTTATTTTTGGTTTCCTGATTTTTAAAAGACTTAAATTAATAGAAGTTGAAAATGAAAATTATACTGATAGAATTATAGAAAGCTTTGGAAGTCGTTTTAAAAAATTGCTTAAAAATAAACAGTTAATGCTAAATTGTGGTTTAGGACTTCTTTTTGGAGTGGCTTTTGGGGCCATACCTGCTCATTACACTCTTTATTTAACACTAGATCTTTACTATTCAGAAGTGGTTTCAGGAATTGCTTTAGGTCTTGTTCAGTTAGGAGGAGTAGCTGGCCAAATTTTTTGGGGATGGATTAGTGATGTGGTATTCAATGGTATTCGGGATAGAGTTTTCTTAATTATTATGGTTTTAATAGTTATCATAAAGATGCTGAATGCCTTCGGAGCTTCATTATTGACAGGTAATATTATAATAATATTTTTGTCGTCATTTTTTCTAGGGGCTGCAGTTTTGGGCTGGCTGGGTCTTTTTTTCACGGCTATTGGGGAAAGTGTTCAGGATAAACAGATTGGAATTGCCTCCGGGGTTTCCCTGTTTTTCATAAGGCTTGGAGCTCTGATTGGCCCACCAATTTTTGGTTACATCGGAGATGTTTTTAATCATTATCATTACAGCTGGTTATTATTTGGCTTAATTATATTAGTGCTGGGATTGCTGTTTAATTTTTTGAGCCATAAACAAAAGCAGGCTGCCGAAGAATTGTAAAAGGTTTAGGCGGGGAACAATTAGAGGGAAAAATATTATCAGTTAAATCCTGTCATCAGCTGGAATGAGCCTGATCAAATGAGGAATAAGGGGGAGTTTATTAGTTAATGGAATGTCTAAATGGAAAAATTTTGCATGTCGACCTTACTAGAGAAATTTGCCAGACTGAAAGCCCTGAAACCAAATTTTTCCGGAAATATATTGGTGGTAGAGGCATAGCTCTGCCATATTTGCTGCAGGAGATGCCAGCGGAGTCTGACCCTTTATCGCCGGATAACATCCTAGTCTATGCTTCTAGTATTATCGGAGGAGTACCTGGTCCAGCGATTCCCCGCTTGATAGTTTGTGGGAAATCTCCGCTAACAGGTGCTTTTGGAGAAAGTGAAGCTGGGGGCTACTGGGCGCCGGAGTTGAAAAAAGCAGGTTTTGAAGCCGTAATAATAAAAGGAAAGGCTAGTAGTCCTGTTTATCTATGGATTAAAGATGGAGAAGCAGAAATTCGTCAGGCCAGTCATCTTTGGGGAAAAGTTACTGGAAAAGTTGAGGAAATTATAAAAGAGGAGTTAGATGATACACAGGTTAGAGTTGCTCAGATAGGACCAGGAGGAGAAAGACTAGTTCGTTTTGCTGGAATTGTTAATGAGCTTGCTCATTTTAATGGCAGAAATGGGCTAGGTGCTGTGATGGGAGCAAAGAATCTTAAAGCTCTTGCAGTTAGAGGAACTAAAGAAATATCTTTAGCTGATAGTGAAAAAGTAAAGGAGATTAATAGCTGGATCTTAAAAACTGGTCTGAAAAATCCTCTGGCTAAGAATTTACATGAGTATGGAACAGTTGCCGCAGTAGAAACTTTTAATATACAGGGCTCTCTGCCTACAGAAAATTGGAATAAGGGAACTTTCTCTAAAGCAAAGAACTTGACTGCTCAAAAAATGAATGAAACTATCGGCAAAAAACCAAAAGGTTGTTTTGCCTGTCCTATTCGATGTAAAAGAGTAGTAGAGGTAAAAGAAGATAATTTATCTGTTGATCCTCGTTACGGAGGGCCAGAATATGAATCAGTCGCAGCTTTAGGTTCATTATTGAAAATTGATAACTTAAAAATTGTAGCTAAACTTAATGAAATATGCAATAAAAACACGCTGGATACAATATCTGCCGGAATGACTATTGCTTTTGCACTGGAATGTTATGAAAAAGGGATTATTACCAAGAAAGATACAGGAGGTCTGAAACTAGGCTTTGGTGAAGAAGAAAGTGTACTGCAGCTGCTCCAAATGATAATTGCAAGGAAGAATATTGGAGATTTGCTGGCAGAAGGGAGCTATCGGGCAGCAAAAGAGCTTGGGATCTCAGATAAAGGCTTGGTTTTTGAGGTGAAGAAACAGGAGATTCCCATGCATGACCCCAGGTTTAAAACCGGTCTTGCTCTACAGTTTGCTTTATCCAGTTATGGGGCTGACCACATGAAGGCAGCCCATGATAGTTTTTTTGAAGAAGAAAACAGCCCAGGAATTCTGACCTCCAGAGCTTTGGGGATTGCAAACCCGGTTCCTGCTTTAGCTTCAAATTCTAACAAAGTTAATTTGTTCATCAAATTAAGTTTATACTGGACCTTAATTGATATGCTGGGGGCCTGTGTTTTTGGTTATGTTCCGCGAGGACCTATTCCAATAACAAAATTAATAGATTTGATTCAAGCAGCTACAGGTACGGATATCTCACTTTATGAGCTGATGGAGGCGGCAGAAAGAGGTATTAATATGGCTAGAATATTTAATATTAGGGCTGGCTTTACCGAGGATGATGATTATCTTCCAGACATTTTCTTTGAAAATTTGTCTGACGGACCTCGTAAAGGAGAAGGTGCTTTAAAAAAAGAGGAGTTTCAAAGGATGAAAAAAACTGCATATGAGATGCTGGGTTGGGATAGTTCAACTGGCAATCCCCGGGCTTCGCACTTAGAACGCCTGGGATTACAGTGGTTAGTCGAACAGATTTAAATGGAGCAAAATAAAAAGCATCAACAAAAATTAATCTCCAGAAAGAGGTGATTTCAATTGCCTGGTAAAAACAGCAGACACAATGAACATTATTTAATACCCTGGGCTGCTCAAAATGATGCTGATACTACATTGGTAAAAAAAGGCGAAGGCGTTTATTTTTATGATGATAAAGGCCAAAAGTACCTGGACCTTTCTTCTCAACTTATGAACCTTAATCTGGGTTTTTCTAATCAGGAGATGCAGGGAGCTGTGCAAAAACAGCTAGCTGAGTTAAGTTATATTGCCCCGAATTTTGCTACTGAACCTAAAATGAAATTGGGAAAACAACTTGCTGAGTTGTCTCCAGGGAATCTGCAAAAAACATTATTCACTACTGGAGGAAGTACTGCTAATGAAATGGCTTTGATAATGGCTAAACTATATAGCGGGAAACCAAAGATTTTAGCCCGGCAGAG
>PWGT01000132.1 GCA_003554535.1 Syntrophomonadaceae bacterium
CACATAACCACAACCACGGCTACCAAAAGATTCTTTAATTAAAAGAATGACAAAATCAAACAGGAGGGCTGATCCACCTTATACAAGGCTAAAAAAGTGTCTTGACAACGTTAGCCACCGCCTCTTAACTGTGCTTAAAGCAAAAAGGTCTTCATTATTATAAATTTACAATTTAATTTAATGGTGGGTGAATTATTGCTGCTACCTTTATGAAAGAAAAAAACACAAATGTTCTGTCATCCTCGCCTCCTCACTATCAATTGGAGGATGGGAAAAACTTCTTTATTGACTGTCGGAAATCGCTATAGAGGTTTTTGGAAAGGTACGCAATCCCGTCAATATCTTTGAAATGAACCTGGTAAGAAGTCCTGCTGCTAGAACTTATAGAGTCTATCTTCTGTACATTTACCAGGTAAGAGCGGCTGGTGCGGAAAAAGATTTGCCTTTTTAACATCTTGGTTATTTCATTTAAAAGGTGGTTAACTGTGATGATTTTGTCTCTTGTATAGATGATGGATTCTTTTCTCTGTGCTTCGATAAAATATATTTCGTTTTCTCGCAAGATGTATTGGCCCTGGTCAGTCTTAAAATTTATAAGCGTATGGGAGGTAGTGGATCTTTTCTTTATCAAATCTAAGGTTTTAAGCAACCGATCCTGATCAAAGGGTTTAGTTATATAATCGATGGGGTAAACTTCAAAGGCTTCCTGGGCAAATTCCCGATAAGAAGTAATAAAAACTATATCAGATTCGGGCCATTTATCTCTGGCACATCTGGCAACTTCAAGTCCTGACAAATCCGGCAGCCCGATATCAATAAACAATACCTCAGCTTCAATGTGATCTAACGCCTTGATTAAATCTTTGCCCCTTGAAGTGCAATAGACAATTTCCACGTCGCATTGCGACAATAAAAATTTCTTAAGCTCTTTTCGAAAAGCCTTATCATCTTCCAGAAGTATTGCTTTTAAAAGACCCATAACCAACAACCCCCATTTTTAAGACACGGAATTGAATTAGATAAGAATCCAACTCCGTGTCTTAAAACTTAAAAATGGAAGGCCACATTGGTTCCAATATTTCAATTCTCTTAATAACTATAATATTGTGCAAATAATCTAGTACCATATTTTATAAAATTATATATGCTGTGTCAAGCATAGGAAATTATAGCATAGTGGATGTATAAGATTAAGATAATGGTTAAAAACCTCCTCAGGCTCAATATTGAGGTTACAGAGTGTTTTTGCGCAGCCATGTATTCCCGGAACCGTAGCAGGTCAAAAAAGGTCTTATGCCCTTGCTTTGCTCCACATTCACATTGTGATAGCATGATAGAGAATAAGGTATTAATATGAATTAAAAACGTTAAAAACCATGTAAATAAGTAGTAAAAGGCTATTGACAGTTTATAATAGGAAATATAATATGTATATGCAACTTTAAATTCGCAATATAAGTATATTAAATAATAATCAAAAAATGCGAATAATTATAAATTAAGTAAGATTAAGCGAATTGGAAAACTGATTTACTAATACACCTGCTGCCCTTTTTAAAGTTGCCATGGTAATTACTGTTCTCCGAAGAAATGCTATTGCATGAAATTTCTGGTTATTATATTAATAGTTATATTAATATAAGTAGCTTATCTTCAGCAAGGCCTGCAGATTACTCCATGAAGTTATTCTCTAAACAGTATTAATTCAGGTTTCTGTAAAAAAAAGTCAATAATATGGCTTGAGATTTTTTGTCTTTATGGATGAGGCGTATTTCACCCTGAGAGAAGTGATGCTTATGCTTGCTTGAGTGATAACAATTGAAGAAAGCAGTGCTACAGCAGATTTATAAAAAGCATTAAATGCCTGCATATTGTGCATTACAGAATTCTTAGATTTACATCAGGTGTGAATAGGAGATGCATAATCTAATGAAGAGGCAAGCTTTGTTTATTCTGTTGGCAACTGTTTTGGTGCTTTGTTTTGTGGCACCGGTGGCTCTGGCCGGACCATACTGGACTGTCCCGGCAGATTATGATGAAGTTCATGCTGGCTATAGTGAGTTCACTTATTATTCGGAAATAGCCGGCATTCTCAGGGAAATTGAGACTACCAGTAACCGGGTCCAAATTGAAGTTATCGGCCAATCAGCTGATGGTCATGATATTTTCCTGGCCATCGTTTCAGATCCTTCCGCAGGCGGCAGGCTGGGAAGATACCAGGCTTTCCGCAACCTGATGCTCCGTGACCCGGAAAAAGCCCAGGAAATGATGGACAAAGGCAACGCCGATTTCAAGGTTCCCATTCATATTCACGGTAGCATACACGGTTCTGAGCAACCGGGCACCGATGCCGCCTTGAGAATGTTGGAAACCCTGGCTTATGAAGACACGGAAGAAGTGCGGCATATCCTGGAAAATACAATCGTGCTGATCAATATTTGCGTGAACCCCGATGGAAGAATAAGGGCTACCCGGGCAAATAGCGTCGGTGTTGACTTGAACCGCGACCATATCACTCAATCTCAACCGGAAACCATAGCGACAGTGGAACAGATAGTCAAGTGGAACCCCATGATTTTCCTGGATTTGCATGGTTTTGTGAATCCAATGTTGATTGAACCTTGCACCCCGCCCCACAACCCTAACTATGAACATGATCTTTACCTCAAGTGGGCCTTGCCCCAGGCAATAGCTATGGGTGATGCCGTTGTGGCAAACACGGCTTATACCAGGTACCAAATACCTTACCGGGACTGGGCTGCAGGATGGGATGATTATCCTCCCATCTTTACACCGATGTATGCCATGTACCATGGAGCTTATGGCCATACATTGGAAACCCCCCACCGCAGCAATCTTGGGGTTGATGCTCTTTACTATGCCTGCATGGCAGCCGCCACATTTGTTTCTGACAACCAGATCGAGATGTTTTACGACCAGATTGAAATATTCAAAAGAGGCGTAACTTCCTGGTTCCTGGATGAAGAGCTTTTCCCTGAAGCCTATATTATCCCCACTGACAAGGCTAATCAATTAGATCCCATCCAGGCAGGAAGGGTTGTTGACTTTCTCCTGTTCAATGACATCGAGGTAAAGCGCTCAGTCCGTCCCTTCACGGCTGATGGGAAAACCTACCCGGCAGACACATATGTGGTAATGATGAACCAGCCCAAGCGGGGTCTGGCCAACACCATCCTCTGGGAAGGTGAGGATATCAGCTATGATATCGGTGCTATGTATGATATATCCGGCTGGAACATTCCTGAGTGCTGGGGTATCGATCGAGTAGTGGTCGATGAGCCATTCAGTGCCCAGCTGGTAGATGTGAATAAGGCTGATTACCCCAGGGGTTCAATCCCTTCCAGGGCAAATTACTATGTTATTCCCAACAACAGTAATAATGCCATCAAAGCCGTAAACGAGTTGCTGGCCATGGGCATACCGGTCAGTATGGCCTTAGAAGATCTCGATAATTATGGTTCGGCCGCATTTTTGGTTCCGGCAACTAGAAACAACCAGGTTATGGGTCAGTTGGCCCGGAAATACTACTTGGAAGTTGGTGGCATAAACAGCATTGATGTGGAAGTTAAAGAGCTGCGAAAACCTAGGGTTGCAGTTCATGCACCCTGGGACGCAGAATTTGTTTTGCCGAACATGGGTTTTGATGCCACCTATGTAACAGAAACTGCCATCAGACAGGGCGTACTTGAGGAA
>PWGT01000131.1 GCA_003554535.1 Syntrophomonadaceae bacterium
GGCAAACAGCTGGTTGCAAAATTCAAGTCCTTTTTTGGCAGCTACATCTGCATTTTGTTTGTCTTTAGGCAATGCTTCTAGAGCTTTATTGAAACCACGACGGGCATGTGACTTATCTTACTTCTCGAATAATTCACATTACCCGAGAAATATTATTATCCGAGAAGAATATCTGAAAGCAGCATAAATACATTATTTATCTGATATTTTATCAAATAAATAATGTTCATCTCCTGTAGAATGGAATTAGAAACTATTCTACAGGAGGTAATATTATGAATCCAGAAGAAATCAGAACTCTATCGTTTGAAGACTTGTTTATCGAGTTGCTACAAGATCTTGAGAAAAAATCTTATGCTCAGTTGACGTTGGTCAACTATCGCCGGATATTCCGGAAAATTGAATTATTTATGATTGATCATGGTATCGATGAGTATACTCCTGAAATCGGCATGCAGTACTACAAAACCTATATTGCCGAGAATGAACTGGGCGCTTCACGTCAAAAAGCTTTATCCGCGACAATTAGAAGACTCAATGACTTTTATTCCGGCAAGAAATATAGGATTCAGCAGAAACAAAAGATTAACTTGCTGCCAGATAATTACGAGAATGCGTTGGTTCTGTATGCCAGGGAGTGTTTTGAAGCTGGCAACAAGGATAACACTATCGAGAAAAAGAAGCAATTCATTCGCAGTTTCCTAAGAGAATGCATTATTTATGGATGCCCGGACATTCAATCTTTGAACGCGTCTTATACCACGCGAGCATGCCTATCAATCAAAAACAAAGATGCTTTGGCCGTGGTCAGGGCATTCCTAAAATTTTTAAACATTAAGGAAATTACCGAAGCAGACTTTTCTACACTTGTTCCACGCTGCAAGCGGCCTATTAATATACCAGCAACCTATAGTGAAGAAGAGATCCTCAGGTTTGAAACAGCCATCAACCGCTCGAGCGATATAGGTAAAAGGGATTATGCGATGCTTCTTTTGGGGACAAGACTTGGCATGAGATCTGGGGATATCGTGAAGCTGTCTCTGGAAGAGCTGGATTTCGAGCATGAAGAGATCAGCATCTTACAACAAAAAAACGGAGAAATGTTACATCTCCCGATGTTGCCGGAAATAAGAAAAGCACTGACTGATTACATTAGCAATATACGTCCCAGAGTGGCAAGTAAGACGGTATTCCTGCGACATAATGCGCCTTATCAGGGAATCACCACTTCTGTTTTGCGCTTTGTAACTACAAAGTATCTTGACTTGGCCGGTATTGATATGTCAGGCAAGAAGCACGGCCCTCATACATTTCGGTCATCATTGGCCAGTTCAATGGTTAATGATGATGTGCCATACGAAGCTGTCAGGACAATCCTGGGGCATTCTGATCCCGATGCAATGAAACATTATGCAAAGCTTAACATAGAAAAGCTGCGTGAGTGTGCAATAGAAGTCCCAGAACCGACGGGCTCATTTAAAGCATTCCTTGAAGGTGGACAATCATGATCCAGTTCAGGAGTGTATTAAAAGATGAGATTGCCGCTTTCTTGGCACTTCGGAAAGTATCAAAAAGCAAAAGCACCTATGACCACAACCGCCACACGTTTAAGTTATTTGACGAATACCTCTACTATATCAATTGTGACGACAAAAACCTTACAGAAGAGCAAGTCACCGGCTGGATTAGCACCTTTAAAGGAAAAAGCAGTTCTATTGCCAACATAGTGTATGTTATCAGAGCCTTTCTGGTACATCTCAAGGGATATGATTTTAGTGCTTATATTCCACCGATTCCAAAAGTAAAAGATGATTATATTCCCTATATTTTTTCTGACGAAGAGATGAAGTTTATATTTTCTATCACAGATGCCCTACAGAGGAGGAAGCCGCGAAAGAATACTCTCATTCACGTGGAATTTCCTATGATTCTGCGCCTAATGTGTGGATGCGGGCTTCGCATCGGTGAGACACTTTCATTAAGAGTAGAAGATGTCGATTTTGATATCGGTGTGCTAACACTGAGACATGCCAAAGATAAGAAGCAAAGACTTGTACCTATGCATCCCTCTTTGACAAAAATCCTTAGGCAATACTGCATGGCTATGGGGATAATCGGATATACAGAAGCATATCTTTTCCCTACTTCCGATTCGTTGGAACCGGTGACTGCACATAATGCCCAGCATAAATTCGATTTCATACTGGAACAAAGTAATATCTTCCTTCCTGGAAGAAAGAAACACCAGAGAGGTCCATGCCTGCATTGCCTTAGGCATGTGTTTGTATTCAAATCTTTTGCTAAGGCAGAACAAGAAGGTCGAAGGATTGATGATCTTGTTCCATACCTTTCCATTTATCTGGGGCATGACAGTCTGAAAGAAACAGAAAAATACATGAAATTCAGCAGCGAGATGTTTCCAGATGCCATGGAACTGTTTGATGGCTACACTGCAGAAATCTTTCCGGAGGTGAGTTTCGATGAATAAGCCTTCGAGATTTCTGGAGTTACTCAACAGCTTTATCACAAACTACATGCCCTGTTCCATCGGGGCTAGCCCTAACACAGTTACTTCATATAAATATGCTTTCCGGTTACTACTGGAGTTCATGTATTCTACAAAAGGGCTTTCTGCAGATAAGATAACCTTTGAACAACTAGACTTTGGCACCCTAACAGAATTCCTTGACTGGATAGAGAAAGACCGGGGTTGCAGCGCATCAACGAAAAATCAGAGACTGTCAGCCATCATATCTTTTTCTGATTATGCTCAGAACCGGGATTTTGATGCTGCATCAGTATTTCGAAGTGGTGTTGTTAAAATCCCCATGAAAAAAGGCCAGAAGAAGCAACGAACGATGTTCTCCGCGCAGGAAGTATCGATACTTCTTCGTTTACCTAACGAAAGTAAAAATATCGGCCTCAGGGATAAGGTACTACTAAGCGTAATGTATGCAAGCGGGGCAAGGGCACAGGAAATGTGCGATCTGAAAATAGGAAGCATACAGTTCAATGCAAAAGGAGCCACCCTGAATATAAAAGGAAAAGGTGGGAAATCAAGGCGCATTGGCATTTCGGACAATTGTGCAAAGATGCTGCAAAAATACATCTCTCACCAGCGACTTACTTCAAAGCCTGACAAGCATGTTTTTTCAAGTCAAACCCATGAGCATATGACTGTTTCCTGCGTTGAGGGAATCTTTAAGAAATACGTACGCCAGGCTAAGGCAGAGAATTCGGCTTTATTCAGGGAAGACAGTTATCCGCCGCATTCCATGAGGCACTCTACTGCAAGTCATATGTTAGAGGCGGGTGTTCCCATCGTAGTCATAAAAAATTTTCTTGGGCATGCATCACTCCAAACAACACAGATTTATGCGGAATTGACACAGAACACAGTGGACAAACACTTAAAAGAATGGAATGAGAAATGGTTCTTCCATGATTCTGAGATAATTAAAGAATCCAGAAAGGCAAATGAAATGCCAGATTTCTTAATTATTTAGTTAAAAGGTAGGCTTATGTTATCCGAGAAAAAGAATAAATTTTTTTGGTTTTATGCTGCTTTCAGGTATTCTTCTCGGATAATAATATTTCTCGGGTAATGTGACTTATTCGAGAAGTAAGATAATTCACACGCCCGAAGGGGATTTGACAAGGCCCTAAAGGTATTACCCAAAGATAAACAACACGCTGATTTAC
>PWGT01000126.1 GCA_003554535.1 Syntrophomonadaceae bacterium
AGTGACTCAAACAACTCGACAATTTCGCCTCCCGCCCCTGCTTCAGTGACAAAATCAACTGACTTAGCATAGCTTATTTTTTCAACAATTGGCCCTCGCCTGCCCTCTGCTTCACCTGGTGAAGTTTCTCCGCCGGCCCTGATCGATAGTCCGATGTGTTCTGCCATGTCTTTGATTGGCTCTTTGTATTGTTCAAATATTTTTCCGTTGGCGTATAACCCAGGCCCTTCAGGTCCATTTTCCATATATTCGGCATCTGAAGTTAATTCAGCAGCAAGATATCTAAGATCGCCTTCTGGCCGTTGTTGTTCTTCATGCTTGGTAGGGTGGTTCCAATACATCTTTAACCCAGAAGTGAAAACTTTGGGACCATCTTCTTTAAGCACTTGAGTGGAATAGTATCCACTTGTACCCCAGCCAGGAGAGATTAACTTGAATAGGTTATCATTGCGGCTAACTGATTCAGAAAAATTATGTCTTATATTTAAGTTTGTATCTGGCATTTACTCACCCCCTTCGTTTTCGTCTGACTAAACTGGCACACCTGCACCCAGGAAACCGGGGCGGATTATGATCACCTGAAGGAAAGTTTTCATCTAAAGGAATCCAACCAACCGAATTATTTTCTTCGCACCCTTCAGAAACATTATCATCTCCTACATCCTGCCAGTAATGCTCCATTTGCAAACCCTGGTCCTGCATCTCTTCAGCAACCTCGTTATATCCTTCCTCATAAGCCATGGCAGTCTCAGTAACAGCCACGTGCTCAGCCCTTGATCTAATATGTTCCTGTGGCCGGCCAACTGCAAACTCTTCAAATCTGTTTTCTATTTCCTTGGCCATTTTTTGATAGGACCAGCCTTCCTCGGTGCCTTGCGTGACAATTGTTGCTATTCTGTCACGTGTGGTCTCATCAATATTGGTCACCTGTTCAGCGGCGTGCTTATTGAGAAAATCAACCGCCCTTGGATGATCTAGATCAAAATCTATTTCAAAGCCAATTTCAGAGATTAACTGATCTCTTCCAAAAAGCATTAATTGACCAGCTGCATTTCTAATAACCTCTTTGCCTTGTTCTCTTGTTTCAAAAGCTACCTCATTCATAATTCTATTAATTTCATCTTCAGAAATAGACTCTTTAAATCGGTTTTTGTGTTTCTCAAAATACTCTAAAAATCTTTTTTCTTGTTCTCTAAAATAGTCTTTGAAACCCTCTTCAACATCGTTTGCAACTTTGCGAACTGCCCTATCTCTTTGCTGAATGTGAACTGACTCAATAAATTGATCTAATGACTCAAGAAGTTGGTGTTTTTTACACATTACCCATCCTCCTTAAGTATTTCAATAACCGACTCTCTTAGCTCATTAACAGCGCTTACAAACTCCATATCAAGCCGTTCTTCTACTTCCTCGGGGTCTGTATTATCACCCATATCAGGTAGTATGCTTTTGGCCTCAGGTATATTTTCAATGATCTCGTCTATATTATCGACTTCTAATTCCCTTAAAAGCATTTTCATAATATCTTCGGTATTTAATACTGGTCTTTTGCCATCTAAAGTACCAGCCTTTATTATTGCATCTACTTTGTTGCTGATATCTTTTTCAAGTAACTCTGGCATTGTTATATCTACAGTTTTCATGAGTTCTGCCGGCTCATCTGTAATAATACCGTTAGCTGCTTCATAAGATTGAGTTAGAATGAATTTAATAATATTTTCAAAAACATCATGCCATAAGTTCTGGCGTTCTTTGAACATTAACTCCATCGGCCTTTCCATTGATTTGGAGGTGGCTAAGTTTCCAGTTGATGGATCACCGAAATAATGCTCATATATACCTGTGGCTGCACTGACCATAAGTAGCAATCTCCTGCCATCTTCAGCCTTAGTTGTTGCCCCTTGAGTCTTAACAGGCTCTAGGCTAACGCCTTCATTGCTTACATAAGTGGAGCCAGTAGTTGCCGGTGGGTTGTTCTCTTTACTAAATCCATTCCTGCCAATGCCTGTATTAGAGTTTTTTGCTATTTGATTAACTTTAGACTTGCTACCTTTGACTTTTTTCTTCCAGGCAAACCTTGATAAAGCCTTAACGATTGTCGCCCAGTCCTCAAGAAAACCTTTGTAGGCTTTAGCCCAATCAAAGGCCGCATAAATTTCAGATACTCCGAACTTCATATCAGATAAGCAGTTAACCTTAACATGATAGACCGGGTTATCCCACATCACCTTATGTTGGCCTATCTTGTCAGGTTTATTCTTAGGCTCAGGGTCGTATCTAAAATCCGGATAATAAGCTGTCCTGGTCTCTGTCTCATAGTTGCCTGTACTGGTATTAAGCTTTCTTTGAGTCCATTGTCTCTTGTAATACCATACTTCTTTGGAGTCCTCGGGGTTGCAAACTATATCTTTGATCTCATCTTCAGAGATTGTTCTTACTGTGGTGTGGCCGGTTGAAAAGTTAGTAAAAAACACAAAAAATATGTTACTAAATATCTGCATCTCATTTTCTTTTTGGATGAGCGACTGGTGAGTGGTAAGTTCAGCTTTGTTTTTCTCATCATCCCAGAACTGGTCAATAAATTCTTGCACATCATCATCTGATGAACTGATTTCAATAGACTTTGAGAATACATAAGAAGTCTGAACTGCCACAGCTCTTTTGATAAGAGGATTTTTAAGCCAATACATTCTGGCTAACTTGTTAATTTTTTCAAGACCTTCCCGACTAAATTCCCTGCTTTCTGCCTGGTTAAGTCGCATCCAATCCTTATCTTCTAAAGCCAGTTCTAAGTCAGCCAGCCTTTCCTGCAAGAAACTAATAGTATTTTCCAGCCCCTGGCTATTAGGTTTTTCTTCTGTTTCCTTAAAAATATCTAACAATCCCATATTTTCTGCCTCCTTAAAACGGGCTTATATTAACTCGATCGTCATAAATAATTGTGTCTTCGCCTTCCTGGTACTGATCTGGGTTGATTAATTCAGCTAACATCGTTACTGAATCAGGAGCATCATCATGAGCCACTTTTCCGACTTTGTTGTATTGCAATAACTGCGAGATAAATCTGTCATATTCACTGCCTGGTTCTATGTCATCAGAATCTAAAAAATAAAAGTTGTTTTTAACAAAACCCGATTTCATCAAAATTCTTGTATGTTTATTGCTGGTTGTTCTTTCCCAGGTAACCTGAGTTCGATTGTTTTGCACTAGATCAGCAACGGTTAAAGCAAAACCTTTGCCCCCATTGTTACTCTCGAACTGGACTAAGTCCGGCTTGTATTCATCTATTAACGCAGCCGTCATTGGTTGGGTGACCTCGATCGGGTCTTCTGAATTAAATATTACATCTACGATATAAGCTTTATGACCAAAAATATAAGCAACTGGGCAAGATAAACTGTCATCGCCTTCATCTGCAATATCTCCAACCATCACGATAGCATCAGGGTTCTCATTTAAGTCTTTTAGTTTAAATCTATTTAAACTTTCTTCTGGAAATAAAAGACCTTTAGCTTCAACAGGATTCTGCATATATTCTGCATCCCAGATAATACTCGGTATAGACGATTTAATTTCTTTATATTCTTCAGTGGTTTTTACATCCTCACAAAAAGACTTGCCATTAACAAGCGCTGGTATTTCTATTTTAGTAGCTGTATTTTTTTCGAACTTTTTCTGTTTTATGAGTCTGCC
>PWGT01000226.1 GCA_003554535.1 Syntrophomonadaceae bacterium
AAATTGTAGAAAGGGGATATATTATGTTTAAGAAGATGAGCCTGAAGTTAAAACTAATTATGTTGTTTTTATTGGTAGGCATTGTACCTGTATTAATTATTTTTCAAGTCATTAATGTTAATGTAGAGGAGGATATTCGTTACAAAGGGTTTGACACCATGGAAATGTACGCCAGATTGGCGGAGTCGGAAATCGAGGATTATTTCGATGAAAGAAAGGGTATTGCCAATATACTGTCTAATACTGCAGATGTTTACCAGAGTTTAAATATTTTACAAGAAGAAGAAGGTGACCTTTCTGCTGATGATTGGGTAGAAAGGGAGCAGATTTTAGATGAGGTTGCCAGATCGGCAATCGATTCTCTGGGCATTCTTGATCTATTTCTAACAGATATAGAGGGAAGAGGCGTCTATGCGCATGAATTTGAAGAGCATGAAGGAGTGGATCTTTCTGAAAGGGATTATATTCAAAGTTCTCTGGATGGAAATTTAAGTTGTTCCGAATTAATGTATTCCGATGTGGTAGCTGAAAATGTGATGATTATCTCTGCTCCTGTCAGAAGTGAAGGAGAATCAGGAGACATAGTAGGCACCTTAAATCTTATGCTCGATCAATGGGAACTCAATGCTGTGGTCCACGAAGGGCTGGAAGATTTGGGAGAGACTTCAAATGCCTATTTGATTGACTCCGATGGGCTTCTTTTGACTAATACCTTGCAGGGTGAATACCGCCAAGAGGCAGTGCTTGAGGAGAACATCGATACAGAAGCAGTGGAGCTGCTTTCACCTAATATCCAGGAAGCTAATTTTGATTATAGCTTTGCGGGTTTTTATTATGATTATTTGGACGAAGAAGTTTTAAGCGCTTTAACTGTAGTAGATATGGGTGAAATGCCGGCAGGGTTGGTAGTAGAAATTGCAAGAAGCGAATATTTTGGAGATAGTTATGAGTTAAGGGTTTACTTGATTGGAATACTATTGGGTGTTTGTCTTGTTGTTTTTATTGTGGCTTATTTTACTGCTTCCGGTATTACAAATCCAATAAAAGAGTTAGCTGGATTCACCAGGGAAATGGCTGAAAAAGGTGGGGATTTAACCAGAAGAGTAAATGTAAAGACCCGAGATGAAATAGGTGAGTTAGGTTACTGGTTCAACTCTTTTATAGAAAAACTGCATGATATTATATATCAGGTCAGTGAGACTGCTCAAAATGTAGAAAATGCTTCTAATGAGATATCCTCGGGGAATCAGGATCTTTCTCAACGCACTGAAGAACAGGCTTCCTCTTTGGAAGAAATTTCTTCAACAGTGGAAGAAGTTGATACTTCCTTAGAAGATACATCTGCAAGTGCCAGAGAAGCAGATAATCTTGCCGGACAAACAATGGAAACAGTTGAAAAAGGGCATGAAGCAGTTAAAGATTTGGAGGGAGCGATGGAAGAAATAACCAAGGGCAGCCGGGAGATATCAGAGATTATTAACAAGGTGAATGACATATCTTTCCAGACCAACTTGCTGGCGCTAAATGCAGCAGTAGAAGCTGCCCGGGCAGGCGAGCAAGGTAGGGGGTTTGCAGTGGTAGCCGCAGAAGTTAGGAACTTGGCCGGGCGGTCCGCGGAATCAGCCAAGGAAATTGAAAAGTTAATTAATGAAAGTATAAATAGGGTTGAAAAAGGAAATGAGTTAATGAGCAATACTGAAAATGTACTGCGGGAGATTGTGGAAAATACCCAAAAAACTTCTGATATTGTGGGTGAAATATCATCTTCAATTAGTGAGCAGTCCACAGCAGTAGGAGATATCAGGAATGCCCTTGAAGAACTTAACCAGGTGACACAGCAAAATTCTTCCCTTGTAGAGGAGATCGCCAGTTCCAGTGAAAACATGAATAGTCAAGCTTTAGAGCTAGGGGAATTGATTCAAATGTTTAAATTAGAAGAAGGCCAGGAAAAAGTGACTGATAAAAACTTTACCAGAGAAGGTGAAAATGAAAGGGTGGAAAACTTCCAAACTAGGGATTATAAAAAATTACCTTCCAGGGCTAAGGGGCAAAATGGAGAAGCAAAAGAAGATGATAACTTTAAAGAAATTGATGATGAAGAATTATTTTAGTATAAAATGGTGGATAGAGTAAAGTTTTTGAGTAGCTAAAAATTGTTTTAAGCAGTTTATAACTTTTGGGGTGGGGGTTCGATCAGGTTGTTGTATTCTTCAACTGCCTGGCGCCCCCTTTCTTCTTTAATGAAGAGGGCAAATATAATGGCCATAATAAATAGGAATGCACAAAACAAGATGGCGTTTTGAAGGCCATAAACAGTTTGAATAGCCCCCAGACCCACCAATCCAAAAACCCCGGCCAGTTTCATGGATAACCCCCAGAATCCGAAAAACTCTGCTGATTTGGTTTCAGGTGAAAATAAGCCTACTAACGCTCTGCTTGCTGATTGGCTGGATCCCAGGCTTATGCCTGTGACAATTCCCACATAAAGGAACACATGCTGCTTTTCCCAGTTAAAGCCAAAAGTTTGATTGAAGTATTCAGTTATTTGAGGGGTAGCAAAGACCAATATTATTCCTACTGTCCAAAGAGCAAGGGTAATTATGTATGTTATCTTAGAGCCGATTTTATCCTGGATTATACCAAACAGGCCAGCTCCCAGAGCTGCTGTGATTTGAACTATAATAAACATAATTATATATGTATTCTCATCCCACTGGATTACCTGTTCTCCATAGTTAAAAGTGAAAGTAATGACTACATAAACAGCGGCAAAAGTAAAAAAAACTGAAACCATCAGTATGGCCAGGTCTTTGAACCTACCAACATCATTAAGAGTTGCGCGGAGGCGCTTGAACCCTATAGTGACATAAGTTTCTCCCGGCGGTAGTTTTTGACCCACTCCTCTTTCTTTGACCCACAAAAAAGTGGGAATGGCTGTTAACAGGAAGAAAACCCCGGTAAAGGGTCCTACCCAGCGTATGTTGTCAAAGTTTTCCAGGCTGGGTTCCCCCAGGAAGCCAATCACAAAGGCTGCTGCTATAAGTCCTCCAACGTAGCCAAGGGCCCAGCCAAATCCTGATATTTTACCCAAATCCTCAGGAGGGCCCAGATCAGTGAGAAATGCGGCAATAAAGTTTTCCCCGGTTGCATACCCGAAATTAGAAACTATCATCAGTATTACTCCCAGCCATATAAAGCCAGGTTCCACAAAATATAAGGCTGCAGTGGAGAATATCGTCAAAATATAACTGGCAAAGAGGAATTTCTTTTTTGCTGCAGCAAAATCCATGATAGCTCCAAATATAGGCGCTGTAATTACTACCAGTGCATAACCTATAGCCAGGGCTGCACTCCATAGAAGGTTACCCATACGGTATCCTGTTTCGTGATCCCCTACAACAACTGTGGTAAATAAAACGGGAAAAATTACTGTGGTGATTAAAAGGGTATAACCCTGATTGGCAAAATCAAACATTGCCCAGGCAAAGATTTCTTGATTGGAGGCCCTTTCTTTTTTGGCTGTAGTCAATTTCCTGTCCTCGCTGAATCTTAAATTTAAAACTGTGATTATTTATAGTTGGGTAATATTAACACCGTTTATATCCTACCACTAAAGAAAAAGCCATTACAATATTAAATTTTTCCAGATACTGCGAATTTTGAGTTTTCTTGTTGGTATTTGTTA
>PWGT01000205.1 GCA_003554535.1 Syntrophomonadaceae bacterium
AAAGTCATCGATATTTATAAGAAAATCTTTTAATATTTGGGTGCTACCTTGATCTGCTCCAATTGTGCGGTTGTATTCAACTTGATATGGCCACAGACTGTCTATTATAAAAGGAAAGCTTGTGATTTTTGTTGCCTCCAGGATTTTATCTGCCAGAATATTGCCTGCAAGCATACTTCTAATGATTCCAGACCCATTAAGAGGGTTAGTCATACATGCTGCATCTCCTATAACTGCGTAGTTGTTGCCTACTAATTTTTCCAGTGGCCTGCGCACAGGAATTTGTTCTACTTGATCTCCACGGATAATTTTATCACCAATAACGGGATATTTTTTTTGCAGCTCCTGCAAAGTTTCAGAAATAGAAGAGTCTGAGAAGGGGTGGATGAAACCCATAAGAATATCAACTTCTTCCAGTGAAGATGAATTTACCCAGACAATCCCGCGTTTGTTTTTATGTCCAATATAGATATCCCAAAAGTATTCGTTTTTCTGTTTTTGAAAACAACCCCTGTATGCATAAATGTAATCTCCATGGTTGAGTTGGGCCGGTATTTCGTAATTAGCAGGAATCTGGGGGCGAATGGGAGTATTTATGCCTGCTGAATCTATTACCAAATCTGCATAGTGTTCTTCGCCTGCAGTTCTGATTCCACAAATCTGATCATTTTCCACTATTGGTTCGTGGACTTCATGATTAAATTTAATTTCTACTCCTGCCTGGAGTGCATAGTTGACCAGCTTATTTATTAGTGTTTTTCGCTCCATATATATTTCACGATGTTCGGGGGGAATGTTAGTTTCTACCCAGTATTGTTCATTTGGCGAAAAAAAACGAAAATTAGCAGGAATAGCATACTCATAAGGTTCGGGGGTGGGGAGGGTTATTTCTTCAAAAACCCATTTTTCCAGGCAATCTTTCCAGTCCCACGATAAGTTATTTTTTTCGTTTTTTTCATAAATTGTAACTTTCAATCCATTTTGGGCAAGCTTGGCTCCCGCTATTAGGCCTCCATGTCCTGCACCGACAACTACGACGTCTGATTTCATTAATTAGCATCCTCCACATATTATATTTTTATAAATATTCTTGTGTTTAAATTATTGCATTTTTTGATTTGGAGAGCAATAAAATGTGATAATCGCATATAAAAAGTAAAACAATTTTAAATTTTATGTAATATGGAGGGGAGGATTTAACAAATTTAGATGGAATTATTTAAATTAAGACAAACAGCAAAAAATTTGGACTATTTCAACTAAAATGTGCTTTTCATTAATGCAATTAACTATAATTAGCTCAATTAAGAAATGTTCTAGCCGTACATGGTTTTTTTATATTTTTGTCCAGAAATAATCTATTATTTTTTATAGCGTTTTAAAGCAAATTTATTATGAATAATAGAATTCGGTAGGGGAAAAGGGGGTGGTTTTGTTATTTTGATAATTCTATGGCTTTAGTCTTCTTGTATAAAATTCTTAGGAAAAGGGGTGAATTTTTTTGGAAACCATAAGTGTATTGGGGATTATTTTTTCTTTATTGCTTTTAATGGTACTAGCCATGCGAGGCTTCAGTATTTTGGTAGCAGCAATAATATGTTCCGTGGTAGTAGCTCTCACCAGTGGAATCGATTTGCTGGAAGGTTTGGGAGATATCTACATGGGAGGGTTAGCAGGCTTTGCTCAGGATTTTCTTTTAATATTTTTACTTGGTGCTATATTTGGCAAATTCATGGAGGACAGCGGAGCTGCCCGCTCTATTGCTGAAAGCCTAATGAATTTAACAGGGCGGGATAAGCCTTTCCGTGCACTGCTTTGCCTGGTAATTGTTTGTGCTGTGCTGACGTTTGGCGGAGTTGTTCTTTTTGTAGTTGTATTTACAGTCCTTCCTCTTGCAAAGCATCTTTTTAAGGAGCTAAATATTCACTGGAGCATGGTGCTTGGCCCCATAGCACTGGGGGCGGCAACTTTTACTATGACCATGGTTCCCGGAACTCCAGCTATCCAAAATATAATTCCCATGCAAGTATTAGGGACTCCAGCTACAGCTGCTCCTGTAATTGGGATAGTAGCTACAATTTTCACAATAATTATTGGCTTGTTTTATCTTTATCGCTCACTTAAAAAAACAGAAGAAGCAGGTTTAGAGTATGATGAAAACACAGTGGCTAAAAGTGTGGTTGGTTCTGCAAATATAGATGAAAACAAACCCATGCCTTCTTTGCTGGTTAGCATTATTCCTCCTATTTTGCTTCTACTTGTTTTAAATTTAGATCTATTCGTGGAAATAGAGAATGGGCAAACTCTAGTTATTCCTGCTCTGGTTGCAGGTATTGTTTCTGCAGCCCTGTTATTTATTGGGAGAATACCCAGTCAACTTGAGGCTTTAAACAAGGGAGCTGCTAATTCCATTATGCCCTTGCTCAATACTGCCGCAGTAGCAGGGTTTGGAGGGATTGTGGCAGCTACTGTCGGATATGGGGTTATTTCGGCTGTTTTGTTGGATATGCCTGGTGGCCCACTGGTATCGTTGACTGTATCTACTAATGTACTGGCAGGAGTTACCGGCTCTGCTTCAGGAGGGCTTGCCATAGCCTTAGAGCATTTGTCCCCGGCATTCTTGGATATGGGAATACATCCAGAAGTGATTCACCGGATTTCCTCGATAGCTTCCGGTGGACTTGATGCTTTACCTCATAATGGTGCTGTAGTAACTCTGTTAGTGGCTACAGCTGTAACTCATAGAGAAGGTTATAAGCATGTTTTTTGGACTGCAGTGGTTGCACCGTTGCTAGCTACAATTCCTGCTGTACTATTAGCCATGGCTCTTTACTAAAATTAATTATAGTAGAAAGGAGAATTTTTATGGAACATCAAGAGTGGAAGCTACCTTTATTAAATTCTTATATAGAAAAGTGGGCCTCCGAATTCCCCGAGCGAGCTGCCCTGATCCAACATGAAGACGATAGAGTCTATAGTTATGAAGAGTTCAGGCGCACCGTGGATTTTTTTGCTTTGAAGCTTTTGGAAAAGGGAGTTCAACATGGGGATCGAGTAGCGACTATGTTACCTATGGTTGCAGAGCATGTTTTTCTCATGTATGCATGTTTTAAGATAGGAGCAATAATAGCCCCATTAGATCTAAGGCTTCAACCTCAAGAAGTTGTCAGGGATCTGCAAAAAATTGCTCCCAAGGCGTTCTTTTTTCCGGGTCAAACTCCTTTACGAGATTTTCGGGAGGTAGGAGCTCAGGTTAGGGATAATTGTGACTCTGTGGAACTACTGGTTCAACTCAGTGCCGATCCGTCTTCCGAAGAACTAGTTGAGGGTGCTTTTTCGGTAGCAGAGATAAAACAGTCGCCTGAAATATCTTTTGAAAAGCTAGAGGAGGCTTACAGCCAAGTACACACCCGTACTCCTGCCTTAATAATATTTACTACGGGAACAACCGGCGAGCCTAAACCAGCTTTAATATGCCACGAAAACATAATTATTCAAACTAGAATATTGGGGTGGGGGATAGGAGTTGAAGAGGAAGAGATGAGCATGCTGGTTAACTTGCCTCCCAGCCACGTGGGTGGAGTGACAGAGCAATTAATGACCACTCTATTTCTGGGAGGGACTGCTGTGCTACTCCGGGTTTTTGATGCGCGTTTGAGCCTGGAAGCAATTGAAAAAAGAGG
>PWGT01000040.1 GCA_003554535.1 Syntrophomonadaceae bacterium
AATTGGATGAAGCGCTCGTGGAACCCAACTCCGGGCTGGGCAAAGCCATCAAGTACATGCTTCGGCACTGGGAAAAGCTGACAAGGTTTTTGCATGTCGCAGGCGCCCCCCTGGACAACAATATTTGTTATGCCGCTGACGGCATAACAAATGTAATGCCGATTGCCGGATTATGCCGCGTCGGAATTTTTTATAGCATAGGATTGCGCAAGATCTCTGATTCTCATCCGTCTGTCAGTCGGCATAATCACAGACCTTCAAGAAAGGTTAGCAACGGGTCCGAAGGACGATAACGCTCCGGTGTGATTCCCGAGGCGGCGGCATGTGCAAGGGCTTGCTCCTTTAACCGCATATCCGCATGCAGGTAAATTTGTGTGGTTTCAGTCGATTCATGCCCCAGCCAGAGAGCAATCACAGTCAAATCTACACCTCGCTGGAGCAAATCCATGGCTGCCGTGTGCCGCAATGTGTGAGGCGTCACTTTTTTGTCCGCGAGTGACGGGCAACTCCGGCGTGCAGTGGCGGCATTCCGGGCGACGATTCCTTGCAGTGCATCGGCACTGAGGTGGGTTCCACGCAAGCTTGGAAAGACCGGATCGATTAAGTTGCCTTTCCGCTCCAATAACCATTCCTTTAAAACGGAAATCACATCCTGGCGCAACGGCGTGCATCTCATTTTTCGCCCCTTTCCCAGGCAACGAATGTGCGCACCCCTGCCAAATTCTACATCCTGGCATCGAAGCGAGGTAATCTCACTACTGCGAAGTCCCGTCTGTAATGCCAAGATGAGAAGAGCCCGGTCCCGGCGTCCGATCCATATTTTCGGATCAGGTGCGGCCACTAGAGAGGCGGTTTCTTCTTTTGTAAGAAATGCAACGGGTGCGCGTTCATAGCGTTTGGCGGGGATGGCCAGGACGCGCTGACAGTGTAAGATGTATGCCGGTTCGCAAAAAGTGACATAACGAAAAAACGATTGCAGGGCGGACAGGCGGTTGTTTCGTGTCCGCGGACAGTTCTTCCGGCTATGTTCGAGGTGATCGATAAACCTTCTGATGAAAGAAACATCGAGATCCTTTAAGCGAAGCTCGGAAGGGGAACGTCCGAGCTGATCCTCGGCAAAACGAAGCAGCAGACGGAAAACGTCGCGATAGCTCGCCACCGTGTGCGGACTTGCGCCGAGTTGGTTGAGCAATCGGTCTGTGAAGAATCGCTGTAAAAGAGATGGAAAGCCGGCATCAGTCATGGTCCACCTCCTTGTGGCTCATATATTCGGTGGCCAGCTGAAGAAGTTCCGGAATAGCCTCGATATACCAATAGGTATGGTCAATGCTATTGTGGCCAAGATATTTAGTTAGCTTCGGCAGCTCACGTTCGACGTCCAGCCCGGACCTGTACCATTCGATAATTTTTCGGGTCGCGAAAGTGTGCCTCATATCTTGGAGCCGTGGGCCACGACCGATTCGTTTGCCGGGGACCGCTTTGCGCAGACCGAGGGTGGTTGAGATTTTGGCGAATGTGCGGCGGGCCGCATACGGAGAAATGCGGTAGCCCCGTTCGCTGATAAGGAATCCATTGGTCTGAAGATGCTTGCAAACTTCCAGTCGTTTTTTTGTATATCGCGCGAGCGCGGCGCATGTTGAATCCGTGATTGGAACGAAGCGGGATTTACCAAATTTGGTGTCTCGGATGGCGAGAATGCCGTTTTCAAGATCCACGTCGGATCCATCGAGCGATAGCGCTTCACCTGGCCGCAAACCCGTCGTGACAAGCAGTCCGATGAGGGTTACATAGGTCCATGCGCGCAACCCCTTGGCCGATGGAAGGCGAGACGCTTCGGCCATGAGATGCTCGATTTCACAATCCGTGAAGATGTAGGGCTTTTTGCGCCGATGACGGGCAGATAAGATTCTTTTAGGCGGAACTTCTGTGCGCGGATCGAATGCGCTCAGCCAGGAAGCGAACCCCCTGACCATGCCAAGTCGCCGCACCCATGTCGCCCGTTGGACATGCGCCGACTGACACGCCCAGCCAAGAGCGAGGTCCGTAGTGATCCACGCCGCGCCTTTCTCCTCAAGAAATGTCACAAAATGACCAAGCGTCACGGCCGGTTCTCCAAAAGTGACGCCTAGAGCACGACGCACGGTGATGTATTGAGATAGCGCCTCACGGATGGTTCGCATCAGAAACCTCCTTTGGTCCGGGCCAGGGCCGGGCCACTGCACGCAAAGTCTCGAAATCCACTTGGGCATAGACCTGCGTGGTGCTTTGCGATCGATGCCGCAGGATTTTGGCAATTTCCATGATGGACGCGCCCTGGCGGATCATGGTGGTAGCCAGGCTGTGGCGAAAGAGGTGGGTCACCCGGCGGGTTGGCGGACAGAGGCCGGCCTGAGCAAAGGCATGGCGGACAATGTGGCCGATTGTAGCAGGCCCGGATAAACCAATACGAGGCGCTGACATTCGCAAGAAAACCCGTCTCGATCTACTGACGCCCCGCTCTTGAGTCAGATATAGCGCCAATGCCTCTCCAATATCAGATAGCATCGGTAGCCAATCATTTACCCGGCCTTTGCCTCGGATAATGATTTCCCCCGTGTGCCAGCGGATGTCTTCGAGTTCCATGAAAACGATTTCGCTCGCCCGCAGGCCGAGTCGTGCCAGAAGGAGAAGAATCGCGCGGTCGCGCAGCCCTCGGGAAGTCGATAGATCGATTGCCGAAAGAACGCGCTCAACCTCATCGGGTGTGAGAAAACCATCGATCTTAGATGCTTGCCATCGACGAACTGTTGGAACGCACGACGAGAGATCAACGGGAATTTTTTCGCAAATAAAAAGGAAGCATAAAAAAGACCTCAGAGCTGTGGCTAAAAGCCGAACGTACTCGCTTGAACGATTACGGATGTGATTAAGGAAAAACTCTTGGACCATCTGTGCGTTAAGCACTTCCAGGGGAAAACGGCCCCATTTCATTGTTAATTCGTTCAGGAAATCATTGATTAATGGCAGGTAAACGCGAATTGAATTTTCAGTCAGACCTCGATCTTTGCGCAAGTAATCGCCATAGCATTGTTTAAGTATCTTCTCAGGAGAAGTCTTGCTTACCAATGCAAGGCCCGACATCCCGTCTTTTCCCTTAAGATGAGTGAAAAAAGGTCGGAGAGCGGTACGCTCAAAATTAATCCGCTCGTTTGTTTTCTTTGTCTGTCGCTCTATGAATTCCGTTAAGTGGGACTCGTTGAGATCATGCACGGCCAGCTTTTTCTCAACGGCCCACCGAACAAAAGACGCGACAATCGATTTTTTCTTACGTAACGTTCGGTCGGCGTATCCTTCAGCCTGAAGATGGTGAAGAAAAGAATGGATGTGCTCGCTGCCCAAGGCTTGGGACGGACTTTCTTTTGGTGCGAAACTTCTGTCAACTGTCATGGGATACCTCCTTGTCTGGTGTAATGGCCAGATTGGAGGATCCCACAATTATTATGCCGCGTCAGTAACTATTGAAAAGCGAAAATTGTAACTTCCGAAGCGATTACGCGGCATAATCCGGCAATCGGCATTATATTTGTGAACGGGCGCTCAAGCATGCAATCCTTCACCGGAAAAATGCCCTGTTTTACAAGACCCAACACGGTGCCAAAGTGGGCGATCTGTTCATGAGCCTGATCCACACCTGCCAGCTGG
>PWGT01000160.1 GCA_003554535.1 Syntrophomonadaceae bacterium
CAACGGACTTCTAATCCGTAGGCCGCAGGTTCGAATCCTGCCGGGCGCACCATCTTACCTTACCATAATATCAATGATGTCGGGCCTCCTTCCTTCCCCGGGATGGGGGCTTTTTTTTGTTTCGTGTCCCATTTATGTCCCATTGAGTCGCGTTGGAGAATTTTGGAAGTGAAATTTGAGTTTAAATTTAGAGGGTTTTTTCGAATAGATTAGCAGCTTTTCTCTGTTCATTTAATGAGATATGCGAATAAATATTCAGAGTTGTTTCCACCCGGGCATGTCCCAGCCTTTTTTGAACAATTTTAGGATTAACACCTTCTTCAAGAAGCCAGGTGGCATGAGTGTGACGAATATCATGAAATCTTTTTTCTGGAAACTCTAGTTTCTTACATATTTTTTTGAATTTTTTTGTGAGGTAGTCAGGTCTGAGGGGGTGGCCATCTGGAGTTATGAAAACAGCCTGTTCTTTGTTAGAAAATAATGCTCTTTCATTTTTATATTCCTGCAATACCTGAACCAGACTATCCGAGATGGCAACTTGTCTTCGAGATGATTCATTTTTTAGTTTAGAGTAGACAAACTCTCCGTTAAAGACATTTGCGGTTCTGCGGATTTCGATAAGAGCATTACTGAGATTTATGTCTTTCCACTTAAGACCTGTTATTTCACTTCTTCGCATACCGGTGTAAAGGGCTAAATAAAAGATAGTGTAAAGTAATATATCATCCAGGGAGTCAAGTATTAGCTTGGCTTCTTTTCTATTAAAATGATTTGCTTTGCTTTTCCCAACAGAAGGGGCTTTTACTGGAATGCAGGGGTTTTTATCTATTAACCCATAAGGTGTAACAGCCTGGTTGAGGGCTAGTGATAAAAGCCTATGATGTGACTGAACTGTTCTGTTTGATAGTCCGCGACTGCTGCCCAGACGGCCTGATTCTAGCTTTTTTCGTTGGTACTGGATGATATGAGCTGGTTTTATTTTTCCTAATGGTAATTCACCCAGAGAAGGTATCAGGTGGTTGTCTATTATTGATCTGTAGTCTCTTTGAGTAACTTTGCTGATATTGCTTGAATAATTTTTAATCCAATCATTGAGGTAATCTTTTAGTTTTGTATTTTCTCCCTTAATATAGTCTAAACTTGGCTTGCTGATCATGTCTTGCATGATTATCTTAGCCTGTTCTTTAGTGCCGTTAACTATTTTGGTTATCCTCTGTCTTTTTCCGCTGGCGGGATCGATGCCTGACTCAATTCTAATCCGATAGCGTTTCTTTCCTAGCTTCTGGATATGACCCATTTAATTATCACCTCCCTTCTGTTTGAGTTTATATTTGATTTTTTGGCACTTAAACTGGAGTTTTGGATGGTATTTTTAGTCAACTATAATAATAAAATAATCCATATTGCCAACATATAACACCAAATGTAAAGTATTTCATTGCGAAGACATGCAAATAAAATTATTCGCAAAATTTAATGCAAAAACTTCTCCGAGGTTGATAAGCATCTATATTTTCTATAGCTTTCTCAAGTGCAATGCTTCTGTAGGACTCTGCTGAACTATCATTGAGAATTATGTTATAAGCATCACCTCCACAATAATGTACGAATCCCAAAATTCCCTCTCCCAAATCTGTCAGCATGACTTTTTTGCTTAAGGGCTTCATAACAGTATGCAACAACCACCTTTCAATGCCATTGTCGTGAGAATAACTTAATTTTCTCAGGAATAATGGTCCAAGTTAGTTTTAGTTAAAGTAGCGGTGTAACCGGGCTGATCATGTCAAGCAAGTGAGTTAGCATTGAAATTTTGTTTTGTACTGCAACTTATGGGAGGATTGCTGGCTTATTTTTAAAATTCTGGTTTTGCTTGTATTGGAAGACTAGAATTTCTGAAGATTAATTCTTAAAAAATATGACAGGCTATTTCTCGCTTTCAAGGACTTTTATTATACCAACAATTTTTCTGGCGGTTTCTGGAGGCAGGTCTTTGCATTCCTGAAAAAGCTGCTTTAGATCTTGCCGATCTTTTAAATTCTCGAAAAATTCCTGCAGTTCTGGTTCATCGGCCAGAGCAGATTCGATCTTCCGATAGATAACTTCATCAGGTTCGTGCCCTACCAGGTAGTCCACAGAAACACCAAATATATTAGCAAGTTTAATTATCTTTTCCAAACTTGGATGCCTTACACCATGCTCGTAAAGTGATATGGTGGATTTATTCACCCCCAGTTTCTCACTGAGCTCCTGGGCCTGCATGTTGTGAAGCTCTCTTAAATTTTTTAATCTTTCACCTAACATTATGATAATCCCTCCTAATACTACTTAAATAACTTCATATTCATTTGAGGTGACTAAATTATATATTACAAAATGAAAATAATCAAGAAAAAAATTATTTTTTTTATTTTAAGGTTTACAAGAAGAAAATTTAGCTGTATAATATAGACATTAAATTTATGTTTAGAAAACTAGGTGGTGAAAATATTATGATATTGAACATTGATTAAACCTCTGCATGAAGGGAATAATAGACAAAATAAGGTTGGATAAATCAGTTTTAAAATATATTTACCAAAGCAGGATTTCAAAGTTTTCACTGAGAAAACTTATTGTTGTAAAGCTGAGAAAATGAGGGGGGAAACACAATTTTTCCAGGTTATTATTAATTAATTCACAAAATATAAGGGGGTTTAACAGCATGACGGTGCCGGAAGAGATTCTATCTGAATTAAGGGAAATTAAAAACCTGTTGGGAGAATTTTCTCCCCTGAAGGGGGCTGCCGGGGGTTTGCCGGAGGGTGTGGAGGCCTATGATGTGCAGAAGGTGAGTGAACTATTTGCTATCTCGCCCTCTACTGTCAGAAGATATGCCCAGTCCGGGAAACTGCCCCATTTTAAACTGGGCGATAAGTACATGTTTCCGGTGGAGAAGCTATATCAATGGATTGAGCGGGAAGTGGAGGAAAATAATAATTTCATTAGCGAGATGGCCGGTGAGGTAAGACTGCATAAATTGAGGAAGCTTTCTTGATAAGATAGGGGGAATGAAGGTGAGAAAGAGTTCGGATAGTTTGAAAGAATTACTGGCAGCACTGGTAAACCTCCAGGCCGGAGACCCCCGGCCTAAAAACACCGAAAAGGCCAGGTTGAGGCAGTACAGCTATGATTATTCTCCACTCTCGGAGATAATCGCCGAGGTCCGGCCGCTGATGAAGGATAACGGTCTGGGCTTTTCCCAGGAGGCCGAGCTCGTCGATGAGGGGCGGTGCATAGCCGTTACCACCACGCTGTTCCACCGCTCCGGGGAATGGCTGGAGCTGGCCCCGATGAAAATTCCGGTGGATTACGGCAACAAAACGGTAAATGCCGCCCAGGCTGCCGGAATTGCGATTACTTACGGACGGAGGTATGCCCTGACGGCCGCATTGGGGATAAGCTCCGAGGATGACACCGACGGCAGGGCACCTGAGAGGAGCGGCGGAGAAATCCGGGAGGGCAGAGTTACCAAAAAATATGGAGAAAACGAGGGAGGAGATAATTTTTCTTCAGAGAAAAACTTATCCCGAGTGGAGGGCGATTCCGGTGAATTTACCGCCAGGATGCTCAGGGTTAG
>PWGT01000137.1 GCA_003554535.1 Syntrophomonadaceae bacterium
ATCACTGGGAAACCCTCAAAGATGTAGAAAAGGGTGATATAATTTTACATTATTCAAAAGGCAAATTGGAGTATGTTAGCCAGGTAATAGAAAAATACCGTTATGCTCCTCCGCCTTCACCACATGATATTCAATATACCGGGCAAGAAGGACGCCTAATAAAGACAGAGTATCATAAACTTACGCCACCCATTCCGCTAACAGCTATTGGGCATAAGTTGGCTCACATAGATATTCAGCATGGTCCCATAGATAATACAGGTGGAATAGTTGAAGGTTATCTATTCCGTTTTAATGAAGATGCTTTAAAAATCATCCAAAAAGCGCAACCGGAAACTAAGTGGCCAGATTTTGCAATTTTTGTAGAATATGATTCATACACTTTTGACAATCTTATTCAAGATACTTATATGGACGAACAAGAAATAATGCGCATTATAAAAGCTATCGAACGAAAGAGACAGGCCATTATTTATGGTCCTCCAGGCACAGGAAAAACTTATATTGCTAAAAAACTGGCCAGTTATTTAACTTCCGATGGAGAGGGTTCTGATGAAATTGTGCAATTTCATCCTGCTTATTCATATGAGGACTTTATACAGGGCATCAGGCCGCAGGTAAGAGAAGACAACCTGCTGGAATATAACCTGGTGCCGGGTCGCTTCATGGAGTTTTGTGAAAGGGCTGGTTTTATAAAAGATCCATGTGTGTTAATTATAGATGAAATAAACCGGGCTAACTTATCCAGGGTTTTTGGGGAGCTAATGTATCTTTTGGAGTATCGAAATGAAAAAATGTTTTTAGCAGGAGGAAGGACGTTAGAGATTCCTCCTAATGTATACATTATTGGCACCATGAATACTGCTGACCGATCCATTGCTTTGGTAGACTATGCCTTACGGCGGCGGTTTGCTTTTCTTAAATTAAACCCTAATTACGAGGTGATAAGAAGGTTTCATAAAGAAAGAGGGCTTGAACCAGAAAAACTGATAGAAGTTTTAAAACAATTGAATGAAGAAATAGGCGATTCTCACTATGCGGTGGGTCATTCGTTTTTCCTGGTGGAGAATCTTCCCGAGCAAATAAAAGATATTTGGGAAATGGAGATTTACCCCTATCTAGAAGAATATTTCTTTGATCAACCAGAAAAAGCTAATATATTTACCTGGAATAATGTAAAGGATAGATTGGGATTATGGTAGTAATTCAAAGAGAAGAAATCGAATTAATTGAATACGAAGAAGTATTTGTAGAAAGAGATTATCTTTCACCTGAAGAGGGTGAATTTATCTGGAATAACTATGGCAAACAAATTTCAGTTAACTTTCCTTCACCCGTAACTGAGGGTCAGTGGGGTTTTACAAATCAAGGTTGGGCAGGCTATATTCCTGTTAATAAAGGGCTTTTGTTTAATCTGAGACCAAAAGTTCCCATACAAAATATTTTTCGCATGCTTGAATATGCTTGGGATTTGCTAAAGTTAATTCCCTCAAGGCACGATTATATTCAATGTAACAACCTTAAAGATTTTTTTAATTTGCTGGCCAAACTTCTAGCAGATAAGATATTACAAAGAGGGAGGCGGGGATATTTAAAAAGTTATCAAGATGAATACAGAAGATTATCATATATTAGCGGACGCTTGGATCTAAATGAGCATATGAAAACTCCCTGGAACCCTTACTTTTATTGTCATTATCAAGAATGCACTCCAGACATAGAAGACAACCAAATTTTATTATGGACGTTATATATTATAATCCACAGTGGTATTTGCAATGCAGAAACTTTGCGAGTGGTGCATCAGGCATTTCGCTCTTTACACAAAATGGTTCAATTGCAGCCATTTCGTTCCAAAGATTGCCTGAATCGGTCATACCATCGTTTGAACCTGGATTATCAACCCATGCACAATCTTTGCTGGTTTTTTCTCGAATATAGTGGTCCTCAAATAATAAAAGGGGAACATCGGATGATACCTTTTACACTATACCTTCCCACTCTTTTTGAAGCATTTGTGGCCCGCTGGCTTAAAGAAAACTTGCCAGTAGAGTTAGATATAAAAGAACAAGAAAAAGTTTATCTTGGTGAAAATGGAGAAATCAAGTTTGTTATTGATATAGTTATCTATGATCATTACACCGGCAAAGCCCTTTATGTGTTAGATACTAAGTATAAATTGGATGAAAAAATGTCTTCTGGAGATTTTGCCCAGGTAGCTACCTATGCCCTGGCTAAAGACTGTATGGATGCGGCACTTGTTTATCCTGGAGATGCAGGTCATGAAATGGATGCTGTTATTAAGGGTATAAGAGTCAGATACTTATCATTCCCTTTGGATGGCGATCTGAATGAAGCTGGAGAGAGATTTTTAAACAATTTATTAGAGAAAAAACAGTTTAGTAAATATTATTCTTTGGGAAGTTTAAAACAGCTAAATTTATAATTTGTAAAAAAATGCAATAAAAGAATTAATTTAATGATAGTATACAATTCCATACCACTCAACAAAGGTATTTACCTTTATAGTCTCTATTTTATAGAGTCAGACTGAAGAAAAAATGACATATTCTCAGGTAGGGTGCTCATACCCCTGACAACTATTGTCATACCACACCACAAATTGATGAAGGAAAATCTGGTTTTTTATCTAAATATATACATAAGGATAAAATTATTTAGAGTCAGGTGAATATATGGGCTCGCTACTTGGCTGGGTCGATTTTGAAGAAAAAGAAAGAAACCAGATGATGGAAGTAATTAAGATGATGCGCGAACAGGATACCCGCGACGAGCTGGGTATCGGCGTTATCCGTGATGCCTTTTCGGACATGCTTTTTCCGGGCACAAGCACCATCCAGACCAGGGCCAAATATATGCTTTTTGTTCCCTGGCTCTATCGCAACCACGAGAGGAAAAAGACCCCTTCTGCAGAAATTGCCGCCAAAGCAAGAAGGGATGAAATGAGGCTTTGTAATGCTTTGCTGAAAAGTGAAGATACTGAAGGGGTTATTGGCAAAGAGGCGGGTTCTAAGCTGCAAAGACTGCCCAGCAATGTGTACTGGAGCGGCCTCCGCAGATGGGGAATTAGGTATTTTCCTGGTTCCCACGAAGAATATCATCAGTTTCTGAACAATTTTTATATCCGGCAGGCTTCTCAGATCATAGGGGATGACCGGGAACCGGTAGAAGGGCCTTTAAAAGAGAACTGGGACCCCAATTTACCCGAATGTCCTGCCGGCTTTCCTGATGAAGCAACTTTAAAACTCTTCCAGCATGAAGCAGAATACTTAAAAGAGAAGATTATGAAATATTGCTCCCAAACGGTACTGGCCCATCTAGTTACTTCTACTGCCGACCCAGCAGACTGCAATTATATCTGGGAGCATCCGCAGTTGCATGATTTCCCAGATTTCAATAAAACCCAGATAAAATACGCCCGTAGCTTTTCTCTGTTTATCCACGGGGCCTTCCTGTTATACAACTATATGCTCGCCTGCTATTGCAAGCGGGAAGACCTCATAGAGAAGTATCAGGAGATGCTGCAAGAGTGGGCCACCGAAATAATGGACTCTCCCGAACTGTTTTATGGCTGGCAGGGTCAAGAATTTTGGGAAGTAGTGGAAACCCAGATAGGTTACATCCCGCCTCCAGTTTATAGGTTTGTGAATGATTGGTTGCAAATCGTTTTTGAGGAGGCTGACCCCTTCAATGTCATCAGCAACCAATCTGCATGGGACTTGATCCGGAACCGGGAAATCCGCCTTAAAAAAACCAAGCGAGCAAGGCTGGCCAATGACCGGGCGTTGGAATTATGGACAGGCGCCTCAGGTATTAGGCGGTTAGACTTTCGCTGGAACGAGACCAAACGCATAGTTAACGACATTTTAGAAGGTTTAAACCCCAAGGAGGATTAATTTAACGTGTTAAACCTGAATAATAGAAAGTTGTACCTGGAAGCTATCAAGCCACCTGCCGGTTATCAATTTGACCGGGCAGTGGGCACAAGCTATTCCCTGGACCTGCTAACTTTGCTGGTTTTGCCCCTGTCCTTTGTGCTGTTTGATTATAAAGGGAAGGAAGACAACCTCCAAAGCCCCCTGGAGATACTGGAAGCTTTGCAGAGGACTTCCCATAACTTCTCCGTATTTTGCCATAAAGGGGAGATCAAAATACCTAACCCACCCCACCTGCTCTATAGCTATTTGGAGCCTAACGTGGTGGAAGTAGAGCCTGCTGCAGAAGGAAAGATATTTCATCCTAAAGTATGGTTTTTGCGGTACACTGCCGCTGATGACAAACCCATCTATAAATTTCTTTGCCTTTCCAAGAACTTAACTTTTGACCGGTCCCTGGATGTCATGGTGATGCTGGAAGGGAAAGTTGGCCCAGAAGAGGAGTGGAACAACGAACCATTACAAGATTTTTTGCAGGAGCTTCCTCGCCTTTCTGCGGGCAGTTATGCAGAACACGTGGATTCGGATATAGAGCTTATGGCCTCAGAGATATTGAAAGTCAACTTTGAGCCCCCACCCGGCTTTAAAAATGAAATATTGTTTCATCCCCAGGGCATTGCAGGATACAACAACTTCCCCTTGGCGGGGAATTTTAACCGGTTTTTAGCCATTTCACCTTTTCTATCGGAAGGATTCTTTAACCGGCTAAACACTGACGATGGTTTAAAGATGCCCAATAACGCCGGTAATGTCCTGGTCTCCTTGTTGGAATCCCTTGACGGGATCAACCAAACCCTATCCCCATTTGACCAAATATACGTGATGGACGATGCTCTGCCTCTGCCTGAGCAAGGTGGGGAGGAATTGGCAGCACAGCCGGCTGAAGTAAGGGAAAGTGAAGAACAATTGCGCCCTGGTAGTTCCAGAGCAACTTCTATCCATAATGGAAGTACTGCTCCTGGTGATTCCAAAACAACCCACTTGGATTTACCCCATAATGAGGATACAGCCGCAGACAGTTACACCGGTCATGCTGCAGAGGCAGCTTCGGGAGATATCCATGCCAAGCTCTATCTGGCTGAGAAAGCCCATGAATCTCGCCTCTGGCTGGGATCCAGCAACGCCACTGGTGCTGCATTCAATGGCAACGTAGAATTCTTGGTGGAGCTTGCGGCCTCCCCGGATAATTTAAATATCGATACTATCCTGGGCGATGGCCAGGATAGCATGCTGATGATGCTGAAGGAATACCGGCCTTCTTCGCTACCGCCGGAGATCGATGAGGAAAAAAAACTGCAAAAAGAACTGGAAAATTTGTTGGATCAAAATAAAAAACAATTAATTAAAGCCGGCTTGGGCCTGGAAGTTACAAACAGCCCCATCCAGGATCTTTACCAGTTAAGCCTGGTTCCCGGTGCTGCTGCCGACTTGGATCCCCGTATTGAGGTAAAAGGCTGGCCCATTACGCTTGGTGAACCTAATGCTCGCTCATTAACCCCCTTGCTCAGCGGGGAAGCAGTGGTGTTTGAGGAAATAACTGTCGAGGGGATTACCAGTTTTCTGGCCATAGAGATAATTATCCGGGAAGGAGGTAGGGAGGAAAAAGAACGGTTTGTTCTTAACCTCCCCATTGAGGGAGTGCCTTCCCACCGCAGCGACAAGATCCTACGCCGGATTATTTCAGACAGCAGCAGCTTCTTGCGATATTTATTATTGCTGCTTTCAGAAGGGGACAATTTAAACCCGGAAATGGGAGAATTAATAGATCAATTAAAAAACAGCGGGGCAAGTGTTGATTCCGATAATCCATACGAACTACCCCTGTTGGAAGAGTTAGTCAGGGCACTTGCGCGCCATCCCCAAAAGATTGACCGCATTGCCCGCTTGATAGATAAATTGTCCGGGGATGGGGATAGTGAAGAAAACATTTTGCCCAAGGGCTTTGATCAGATATGGGAGCCGATTTGGCAAGAAAGGAAAAGGATGGGTTGAACAATGGCTGAGCAAGACAACCCCCGGCTTTATAATCAAGTAGCGCCGGGTTTAAAGGATTTTCAAAAACGTTCGGTGGACTATGTGTTTGATCGCTTCTACGGAAATGAGGACCCCACCAACCGGTTTTTAGTCGCCGATGAAGTGGGCCTGGGAAAAACCATGGTGGCCAGGGGCATCATCGCCAGGGCCATCGATCACCTCTGGGATAAGGTGGAGCGCCTGGATGTGGTGTATATCTGTTCCAACACTGATATCGCCCGCCAGAATATCCGCCGCCTTAATATCACCGAGGAAGGTTTTCCTCTGGCATCCCGGATTACCATGCTACCCTTAAAGCTGCAGGCGCTCAATAAAAATAAAGTTAATTTTATATCTTTTACCCCAGGCACTTCGTTTAACCTGCGTTCTAGCACCGGCATCGTGAAGGAGAGGCAGCTATTATACAATATCCTCAAAGAAGCCTGGAGGCTGGGTAATACTAAAGGGCCCATCAACTTGTTTCAATGTGGGGCTAGCCGGGACAACTGGCGTAGCAGCCTGAAAAATTTTAAACCCCATCATCTAGATGGTGAGCTCAAAGAAAAATTCATGGAAAGGCTGCAGCAAATACCCGAATTAAGGGAAGAATTTGACGATTTGGCCCACCGCTTTCGTATTTATCGTGAGCACCAAAAGATACCTGAGTGTGACCGCCGGCAGCGCAATGATTTTATCGGCAAGTTACGCTATGAACTGGCGGTTACTTGCATTCACGCCTTAAAACCCGATCTGATTATCATGGATGAATTCCAGCGGTTTAAATACCTCCTGGATGATAAAAATCCTATCGGGGAGTTGGCCACGGAACTGTTCAACCACCACAATGTTAATGAAGGGGTAGATACCAAAATACTGCTGCTATCGGCTACCCCGTACAAAATGTATACCATGCATCACGAACATGAAACAGAGGAACACTACGGGGACTTTCTCCGCACCCTGGAGTTTTTGTATGATGACGAGCAGGAACTGGCGGGGTTTGCCGGCAGCCTGAAAAATTACCGCGACCAGCTTTACCGGCTCCACCAGCCCGGTTCTAACGGGCTCCTGCCCGTAAAGGAAGAATTGCAATGCCGCCTGAAAAAAGTGATGATCAGGACCGAGCGCCTGGGGGTAACCGCCGACAGGAACGGTATGGTGCAGGATTGCCACCAAAATTACTGCCGATTAGACCCTGAGGATATTTCCTCCTTCCGCTTTTTGGACCAGTTGACCTCTGTCTTGCAGACAGGCGATCACCTGGAATTTTGGAAGTCTGCGCCGTACCTGTTAAATTTCATGGAAGACTATGCCCTGAAAAGAAAGTTTGAAAAGATGCGGGAGGAATCGCCTTCCCCCCTGGCCGAATTACTGAATAGGGAAAAGAGTAGCCAAGTGTATAATTCTAATATAAATAAATATGAACATCTGGATCCTAGCAACCCCCGCCTCCGCTATCTTTATGAGAACAACTTGGATCAGGGGTGGCAGTTGCTATGGGTTCCGCCTGCTTTACCTTATTACCAGACCCAGGGAGTCTATGCCAGCCCCGAAGCTGCTTCTTTTACCAAGGCCCTGGTTTTCTCCAGCTGGCGGGTGGTTCCTAAGGTAATAGCTTCCCTGGCCAGCTATGAGGCGGAACGCCGCATGATCACATCTTTTAAATCAGATACTAATTACCGGAATGTTCACAAAGAGCATGTGCCCCTGTTGAGGTTCAGCATTAGTGAAGGGAGGCTTACCGGAATGCCGGCTCTAACCCTTCTCTACCCGTCTTTAACCCTCTCCCGCCGGATAAATATTCCGGAGTTGGTCGCGGCTTTGGGGAGGGGCGGCCTGCCTCCTTGGGAGGAGCTATTCGAACAGGTCAAGCGCAGAGTAGAATTATTGCTGGAAGAAGCAGTGGCCGCTGCAGGAATCGAGATTGATCCCACGATAAATCCCGGCGGGCAGGCAGACGAGAGGTGGTATTACGCCGCCTTGGCGCTAATGGAACGTCATTTCTACCCTGACGAGATACAGGACTGGATTGATGCTCCCTCAGACTATGCCTTCGGCCAGGCAGTTAAAATTACCAAAGAAGGCGAGGAAGATATGTTTAGCGCCCATGTAGACAGGTTCTTTGCCTTCTTCCAGCAACCGGAAAAGTTGGGTCGACGTCCCGAAAAACTTACCGATGTACTTGCCAAGATGGCTTTAGCTGCGCCGGCGGTGGTGGCCCTGCGTTCTTTAAACCAGAAGTTGGAATGCGCAGAAGCTTCGCCGCAGTTGCTCCATGCTGCCTCCCGAATAGCAGCGGGTTTCCGGCGCCTGTATAACCAACCTGACTCCATAGCTTTGCTTCGTAGCCTCTATAAAAATCAGCCTTATTGGGAACAAGCGCTCAGCTACGGTATGGACGGAAATCTGCAGGCGGTCATGGATGAATATGTCCACATTCTCTACGAAGCCCTGGGTTTGATGAGCCAAAACCCTTCAATTGCAGTAGAGCAGCTCCGGGATGAAATATACCAGGCTCTGACCATCAGGACTACCACCGCCGAATTTGAGGAGATCAAGCCCAACTCCTCCCAAGAAGATATTGAAGTCCACAAAGGCAAGCTGCGCTGCCGTTATGCCATGCGCTTCCAGGAAGGCAAAAGCGAAGGAGACGAGGAAGTCACCAGGGAAGACCAGGTGCGCCGGGCTTTTAATTCGCCTTTTCGGCCCTTCATCCTGGCTACTACTTCCATCGGACAGGAAGGTCTGGATTTTCATCAGTACTGCCGTTCCATCTACCACTGGAACCTGCCTTCCAACCCGGTAGACCTGGAGCAGCGTGAGGGGCGCATCCACCGCTATAAAGGCCACGTCATCCGCCAGAACATTGCCCGCCATTATGGGTTGCCCTCTATAGACCTTAACGGAAAGGTCAAGGACCCCTGGGAAGCCATATTCCAGAAAGCACTGGCTGAACGGGGTCCAGCGGAAAATGACCTCAAACCCTTCTGGATCTTTGAAACCCAAGAAGGGTATAAAATTGAAAGACACGCCCCCATCATGCCTTTTAGCAGGGATAGCGGACGCATCAACAACTTAAAAAAGAGCCTCACCCTCTACCGCCTGGTTTTGGGCCAACCCCGGCAGGAGGAGTTGCTGGAGTATTTAAAAAACCTTGTAAAGGAAGAGGATTTAAGTGAAGAAATATTAAATTATCGGATTGATCTTTCTCCTTAAAATCAAAAGAGATTGTGAGAAACAATAATTTGGCGTAATTTAAAATCTAAAAACACAATAAAATATAAGCATATATAAGCAAGACGATGAGATTTCACACATAAATTTTTACGATTGCTTATGTTATTATTACTTGATTAATATTAAAAAGAGATGTTTTTGCATAAACCTATGAATTATACTTAAAAAAAGCCAATGAAGTGGATCTGAACAACAGAAACAACTTTCTTAAATCTTTTTCAAAATTTAGTTTATAAGTAGTAGATGTATTCAAAGTTTTTAAAATACTTAAATTAATTAGGGTTAACTGAAAACCCGTAATTTACTTGTAAGAACCCTAAATTTATTATTGGGACTTACATATCGTTCTTTGAAAAGAGAAAAAATGTCTCGCAAAAAAAGGTTAAAATGAATATGGAGATAGTGCTCCAAATTCATTACCAGGAATTGTAATGCTATTTCTGTTTCACTTGTTTCTCGGAGACGGGCCATTATTTTTCCTAGACCATATCGTCGCTTGCCTTCTCCGAACTTACCTTCAATAGCATTGCGTTCTTTTGCATCCTTTTTCCCTTGCTTTTTTTCAGTAGCAAGGATGTCTTGGTTCTTACGGCCAAGTTTGGAACCACTTATCCGGATCCCTTTTTCTTTACAGTAATTGATGTTGCCACGGGTTCTGTATATGTCGTCGACTATGACTGCTTCTGGATAATAGCCATAGCGTTTTTTGTATGTTTCGACCGATTCTATAAGGGTAGTACCTTCGTTGAAGTTATCCCATCGCAAAATGTCCAAAACGACAAATCCGTTAACCATGCTGGCACCAATCTTGGCACCAAATTCTGTGGCAGCATTAGCTTTGCCACGTACTATAGGATTTATATGTGGCTGGCTGATACCGACGATTCGGTTTTCTATCTTATTTACTTGGTGGTCATACATGTATTTTTGTTGATGGTAGAGTTCTCTGATTACTTCTAATTCTTCCTGCTGCTTCCGGGACAAGGGATTATTTTTAGTTGCCAGCAGAAGTAATGTTATATTTTTTAAATTGCGGTTCAGGTAACCCAGCTGCTTTTTAATGGCTTTTCTGATTTTCTTTTTTGAGGGTTTCCTTTGTTTAGAAATTGCCAGGTAATCCTTCCTGGCTTTAACCCGGTAGGTCCTAGGTTTCTTAACATCACTTTCCATATCTTTGTAGAGAGTATCTATTATCTGTTCGGTTTTCTCCCGGGCTTCGTTAAGCAAAGATATATCTGTAGGATAACGAATGTCTGCCGGAGCACAAGTGGCATCTAAGAGAAGATTGCCTTTTTTGGGGATATCATCATCTCCCGAGGACGGTGGGTCATCATCTTTGTTTTGTTCCTGACAGATTAATTCGTTAATTTCATTGATTATGTCCGGTCCCAGTCTTTTCCGGAAGTAGGTCATTAATGATGGATCAAAAGGAGCTTCTGTTTGAAACTCTTTTAATCCGATAAAAATTGTAAATACGGATTCTCTTTAATTTGTTCTACGGTTTCTTCATCGGTAAAGTTGCAACGTTCTTTGATTATTAAGGAGCCTACGGCCATACGAGCAGGTTTGGCCACATTACCAGTATTGGAGGGGAAAAGTGATGCATACCTGGTTTCAATTTGATCCCAAGGAATATTGCCAGCAAGCTTAACCCAACGATTGTCGGCAGAAAGATTACCTTCAAAGGGTAATATAAAATCAACAAGTGTGAATTGGCTTTTAGGTTTGCGATACATTTTTTTCTCCTTTTAAGTGCAATGTTTTTTTAGGTAAACCTTTGTTTTCTTGCACTATTATACCATAAAAATGGCTGCTATGCCTGATATATAAGGGAATTTTAGTTGGTCAGTAAAACTTAATTATGGGCAAAACCATATTTAGGATGGCTTTAGTTATACTAAGAAAATAAACCGGAAAGTGGGTTTCTTTTTGCTTATTTGGGGTAACCTCATCTCTTCCAAATATTTTGTATGGAGGTAATAAAAAAGTTAATAAAGGAGTTATTTTAATGTCAAAATGTAAACAAAGTAAAGATAACAATTTGTTCAAACATGCCGATAAAGAGTTAGCAATAGATGCGTTTTTGTGTTGGTTAATCCAAGAAGCAGAAGAAAATAATAAGTTAGATGGCTTTAGAGAAAAGTTTGTAAGACATTTGTTGCAGATAAATAATGATCAAGTTGAAACAGTAAAAGGAATAGAAGCTAAAAAGCAAAAAGACAATATAGACTTGATATTTACTATAAAGAAAAATGAAGGTAAAGAAAAAGTGATATTTGAAAATAAATTGCAGGGGGCAGCTAGTAGTGAACAATTAAAAAAATACAAAAATGAATATGATAACGCAATTAAGTATGTGTTTCTAAAATTAGGATTTATTCATAAAAAAGATAGAGAAGTTGCAGAAAAAAATGGTTATATTGTTAAAGATGCTTATTTGCTACATGAGTTCCTTGAACAATTTGAAACTGCCCATCCTTTTATAAAGGAGTTTAACAATTATCTTACAGATTGTTTTATTAAACCTCAGAATATGATGGAAGATTATTTTAAAAAGAACAAGATATGTTATTTAGCAGAGGGGGCGTTTCAACAATATGTAATGGAGAAAATTTATGAGCAATTGATAAAAGACGGGTTCGAAGAGAATGATTTAAAATTTAAAGTAGGAGCTAATAACAGTGGTAGCCCTTGGACACAGTTGGATTTTAGCATGAAAGAAAATGTATATGGTGAAGGCTTGCATGAATTTCTTTTTTACAGAATAGATAAACGTTCAAATATGTATTATTTGAGAGTATGCCTTTATTCAAAACAAAGTGAGGAAGAGAAAAAGCGAAAGGAGAAAAGAAGGGATTATCTCCGTGAAAAAGGTCAAGATATTAAGTTTTCGAATATAAAACCTGGAAAAGTTCATAATAATGCTAAGTATGAAATGGAAATTATAATATTCTTTTTCAATAATAACAATACATTAGAAAAAGTTGTTGATGAATCTGCTCGAATCGCAAGAGAGTTAAAAAAAGTTCATCAAGATTTACCTTAAAGAACAACAACAAGTTTTTGCAAAAAAATAGGCGGTAAAGTTTGTTTGAGAGGTCAGTGGTTGAAAAAAATAGTTTATTTTGTTCTGCGAATCTATGTAACTGAAAGAATTGATAGGTGTCCTTATAAAGCTATGCTATAAGAAGTTTTTCATAACTCAATTCAACAGAATCTATAGGTTATGACAGTACTTGTCAGGGTAATTTATTTTTGAGAATATTTACAGTATTTAGCGGTAAGAAAAAACAGGAAAAAGGGAGCTACTGTAGAAATTTAAACTAAAAGATAAATTAAGAGATTTGGGGTATTTATGAACAAAGAGAAACTTAGAGAGCATATTGAAAGCTATAAAAAAGAAAAATCTCCCGGTAGCATTCAATTTGAGGAAGAGTTTCAAGAAAGAAAAGAGCGCGTAGCGTATTATCAAAAATATACTCCTGATAGGTTAAAAGAGTTATCAGAAGAAGAATTTGCAGAGTACATTTCTCATCTATGGGCGATGCTCATGTGGGGAAATAAGCAGTATGTTATAGATAAGCTTATTACCCAAAATGGTTTTCAGCAAATAAAAGATTCCCTGGTGGATTTATTATGGGGCGAGGCAGATATAGAACAGCGATGGGATAGTTTTAGAGCAAATATTAAAGGTATGGGGCCTGCTATGATGAGTGAACTTCTCTGCATGACTCATCCGAAGAAGTATATGGTATGGAATCGCCGGGCACTTGCCGGCCTCAAATATCTGGAAGTAAAAGATTTACCTTATTATGATTATCAATGTAAAGGTAAGAAATATAAGCAATTATGCGATGTAGCCGGTGAAATATGCGAAGAACTCAAGGCAGCCGGATATGAAGATGCCGACTACTTGCTGGTTGATTACTTCATTTGGGATGAACTTCAGGTAGAACCCGTGCTTGACAATATTAATAAGAAAACTACTACAGGAAGTAAAGAAGAAAAAGTTTTACCCGAAAGCGAGGAAGAAAAAAGTTTTATCCATGACGAAGTCAGAGATAAGCTATACGATATAGGAAACTGGCTGGGTTTTAATACTTATACCGAGGTGAAGGTTGCGGAAGGTGCTCGGGTAGATACTGTCTGGGAAGCCCAGATTGGGAACATGGGTAGGGTTATTTATGTGTTTGAAGTCCAGACAAGCGGAAGCATAGATAGTCTATTGCTCAATTTGCTTAAGTCTTTGAATAATCCTGCCGTTCAGGGTGTAGTAGCTGTTTCGGACGTAAACCAACTTGAAAAAATAAAAAAGCAGGTAGAAAGCATTCAGGGACTGAGCGGGAAATTGAAAACCTGGGACTTTCAGGAGGTTCTGGAAGTCCATAAGGCGCTGGAAAGTGTCAACGAGGCGATTAATAAGCTGGATTTAGTGCCGCAAGGCTTTTATAAATAATATTGGATTAAAAGGAAAAAAACTATGGAAAATGAAAGTGTTTATACTTCTTTGCTTGAAAGGACTAAAGGAATAATAGAAAAGCATTCTGAGGAAATAAGGAAGAATCAATTTAATTTATTTTCTATATTGAGAAAAGAACATGACGAAGTTAATTTGCATTCGAGATTTATCTACGAAATTTTAAATCCACAAGCTTCTCACAATCAAGGGAATTTATTTCTAAACCTGTTCTTAGGAATGATTGAGGAAAAGATAAGAAATATTTTTGAGGAGGAAGTAAAACTTCAGGGTGAAGAAGGAAAAATATTTATAAACAGAGAGCATTCATTTGAAGAGGGGCGTTTTGATTTACTTTGTAAATTAGGGGAAAATAACGCGTTGTTGATTGAGAATAAAATATACGAAGAAGTGGGCGAGGGGCAACTTCAAAAGTATTTAGATCATTTGCAACATGAAGGTTATGAAAAATACTACATTGTGCTTTTAACCCTTGATGATGAAACGGGAGAGGAAGGAATAGGTAATATTCCAAATTTGATTAATATTACCTATAAAGAAGATATTAAGAAGTGGATTGGCGATTGTATTAAAGAAGTGGCTTTAACTCCGATGTTGCGGGAAACTTTAAATATGTATAGAAACCTTGTTTTAAAGCTTACTGGACAATCTTATTCAAGGGAGATGATAAGAGATATGATAAATTTAATTACAAGTAATAGTGAAAATTTTAGAAATGCAATGGAAATTGAGCGGAATGTAAAAGAAGCTGTAAAAGAAATTCAGAAATGGTTTTGGGAACTTATGCAACAGGAATTAAAAGAAACCTTAAATAAATATCAATATGAACGAAAGAAATTATTTAATCATTGGTGGAATAATGAACGTGTTGACAATTATGATGGAAGGTATAGCAAAAATAAGTATTACGGCATCATAATACCAATATATGAGGTAAATAATCACATAATCACTTATGAAATTTCTATAGATCACCGTATTTATTATTCTTTATGTATGTATAAGAAAGAAACTGACGGAGCAAAACAAATAAATTTAAATTCTGATGAAGAATTATCCAAAGCTGGAGAAATAGGTGAATGGTATAAAAAATTTCTTAGTGAATATAGTAATGAAATTAGAAAAGATGATTGGGATAAGTGGAGTTCATCTTATTGGAGATATCCAACCCCAAAAAAGCAAACTAAATATCTGAATTTTCACTCTTACCACAATGATGAGGCAGAGAAGGAAGAAATTGTTAAGTTATCTGAAGAGGAAAATAGAAAGAAATTAGCAGAAGATATGGCAAAAGATATTGTTGATGAAATAAGTTTTATAAAAGAAAAATTAGAATCAGGAATTAAAGTAAATTAAACTTTAACAACAACTTGAGCTTTTTGTACTTCCTTGTAACTGGTGTGCCTTATAATGGTTATATCTGGCAAGAAAGAAAAATTTGAATTACACGGATTTACCTTAATGTATAGAGTAGCTATTTTTTTATCAAGATGTGGCGATGCCATTGTGTAAGTTCTTTTAAATGCTGGCTTAAAAGTTTCAAGGCATGAAATCATTTTATGGATATACTTCTTAAGATCTACAGGAGGTTTAAAATGGGCAACAGCTATGGAATTAGTTGCAGAGAGTGTTATTATAGTAAAAATTTCAGGATAGGGATTGGAATGATGTACAGCCCCAACAATCTTAAAGATTTTGATTCAAAATTTGCTCTACTTCCCAGTCTCATTCGTTCAAAAAAGACCCTGGAACACATTAAAATGTTGCTTAAGGAAGAAAATGCGGAAATTGCAGATGACTATGGCCATGAAATTTACCGCTGTCA
>PWGT01000127.1 GCA_003554535.1 Syntrophomonadaceae bacterium
TGGCTCCCCAACCTATTGAGAACGAATTTAAAACTGATCCTTACATCGAACAAGTTGCTATAGTGGGTGAAAGCCGCAAATATATTTCTGCCTTGATAGTGCCCAATTTTGAAGAACTGGGAAACTGGGCCCGGGAGAGAAACTTAAAATACCGGAATAATTCGGAGTTAATAAAACACCCTGAGGTGATACAATTCATCCGGAAGAGGGTTAAAAATGTAAATTCAAAGTTCTCCAAGCATGAACACATCAAAGAATTCAAACTCTTAGACCATTATTTCTCAGAAAACAATGGCGAGTTAACACCTACTAATAATATTAGAAGAAAAATAATAGAGGACAGGTATAAAAATATCATTGATTCTATGTATCCAGACTGATAACCCCGCCGATTAATATCTAATAAGGCTTAAGCCCTGCCGGGCCAATAAAAATGCTGGCATTATAGCCTATCATTAGTTGCTTCAAATTGCTCCTTTAGGTTTGCGAAGGCCAATGCCAGCAGGATATTGGTTTAACTATTTTGTTTCGGTCATCAAGCTCCTGGCTGCAGTAATAGCCGTGTATATCCCGATAATAGCTAAAGCTATTACCACAGCAATCACTACAGTCATCTCCACGGGTTCGGTATCCAACCGTTTCATCAAGATCCCAAACAGAGACCAGATTGAAACCAGGCCAATAACCACATCATGGCGCAATTTAAGAAATGCCATGGTAATAACCACAGCTGCTGCTATTACCACCACAGTCCAGATGTCTCCGGGGATTCCAAACCCGTCCCAGCCAATATGCACAAGCCAGGCAGTAACATTAGCTATGGTTGCAATGGTAATCCATCCTAAATAAATTCTGAAAGGCAAATACACCAGGATAGATTCCCCGCGATTAACTTGCTGAAAACCTACCCCCAGATTCACGTAAATTTTTATTAGAGTCAACAGGAAGAGAATCATAATTATTAAGGATAGTCCCGGAAGCAGGTAATGCCAGGTAAAGATCCACCCTATATTTAACAGGCATGTAATAAAAAAGAGATAGCCAATGCTGTTCATAAATGGCATCTCAATTTTTTGGGAGCTGAAAAGATCTCGGGCTTGATAGATGGCAAACCCCAGCAGTAATAGATAGATTACTCCCCAGATGGAAAAGGTGAAGCCGGCGGGAGTAAAAAGATTGGGGTACATGTCTGCCACTTCCCCTGTATCCACGCCACCTATGGGCACTGCGTTGGCTGCATAATTAACAGCTACCACGCCTAAAAAGACCAGAATATTTAAAACCTGTAATACTGATTTACCACGCATCTTACCCCCCCCTGTCCTTAACTCACTTGTCACACAAGTAAGCACTTTTGCCAGTTCTTAGCTTTCTTTTTCAAATTCATCCTTGCCTGCTCCGCAAACAGGGCAAACCCAATCTTCCGGTAAATCTTCAAACGATGTGCCGGCAGCTACCCCTCCATCAGAATCGCCTTCGGCCGGGTCATAAATGTAACCACATACGGTGCATTCATACTTATCCATCTAATAATCCCCCTTTCTTAATTTCCTTTTTGATTAACTTCATATTATAACTTTAGCCATTCTTTTTCAATACTGTAAAATATATTTTTCTTTTTCCAAATTTATCTTTTTTTTCTTACATCATAAGTTCCATTTATGAATTTAAGCACCTTTGAACCTCTTATTTTGTATAACATAATCACAAAAATTAAGGCGAGAAAGAGGAACAAATGATGTTTCATTCCCGGATGATACCCCCTCTTTCCCACCTTAATGATTTAGTCTCCTATTTTCCACACTTCCCAAACCTTACCCACAAGATCAGGGCCTGGTTGAAGGGTTTTCTTACCGGGCTGCCAACCTGCCGGAGTGGGTTCACCTTTCTCCCGCACATGCTGGAACGCCTTCAATTGACGGATTAACTCCTCAAAATTGCGGCCTACTGGAGGTGTAAGCACTTCCATAGCCTGAACAACGCCATCGGGATCAATGATGAACCGGCCGCGAACATTCACGCCTTCATCTGGATCATATACTCCATAAAGACTTCCCACGTTTCCGCCAGTATCTGAAAGCATGGGGAAAGGTACTCCACCGTCTACCATCTTGGACAGTTCTTGCTCTTGCCATATCTTGTGAGTAAATTTGCTGTCCACGCTGCAAGAAAAAACTTCCGCATCCAGTTCCTTTAATTCATTATACCGGGCAGCAACTGCTGCCAGTTCCGTCGGTCAAACAAAGGTAAAATCTCCGGGGTAGAAGCACAACACTACCCATTTTCCCTTGTAATCAGAAAGGGTGATTTTTTTAAAGCCACCTTCCACAAAAGCATCTGCAGTGAAATCAGGGGCAGGTTTACCTACCATGATTCGACTTGGTGCTCTATCCGGCCTAATTTCACCTGCCTCTTCCACCGGGCCAGCGGATTTCTTTTCTTTGCTGTCTTGATTCATTTCACAACTCATGAACATTCCTCCTTTTTAAATTAATTCACATTTACTCAGATAAGATTTTATCTCCCAAATCTTTGCCTTTGCTGCGAACTTCAGACAGTTCTTCTTCATCAGGCACATAAGCTATGTTTACGTACTCCTGGGGCTGTTCCCAACCAAAGGAAGTAATTGCCTCCGAAACCTCTTTGGCTCCCTGGCCTCCCCAACCGTAGGAACCAAACGCCATGCCAATCCGGTCTTGAGGGCGCAAGCCCTTTAAATATGTTAAAAATGCGCTCACTGTCGGCAGCATGCCGTTATTCAAAGTAGGAGAACCTATTAATATGGCTTTAGAGGTAAGTACATCAGTCATAATCTCGGATATATGGCTGGTCTGTAAAAACCGGATTACTACAGGCAAACCAGCTTGCTCCAGTCCATCCTTCAATGCCAGGGCAATATTTTGGGTGGACCCCCACATGGTGTCATATACAATGAGCACTTTCTTTTGAGTCTGATGAGAAGCCCACTGCTTGTATGCTTCCAGAAGTTCACCAAGGTACCGGCGCCAGATCACTCCATGGCTAGGAGCTATCATATCAATGTCCAACCCGGAAAGAGCTTCCAGGGCTTTGCTTACTTGCTTCCCATAGGGAAGGACTATGTTAGCATAATATTTGGCCGCTTCTTCATGCAAAGTGTCCCAGCCTATTTCATCGTCAAACCGTTGATAGGAAGCTATATGCTGGCCAAAAGCATCATTGGGAAGAAGCAAGCTTGCCTCGGGTATGTAAGTCACCATCGAATCAGGCCAGTGGACCATGGGAGTTTGCACAAAGTTTAAAGTATATTTTCCGGTAGACAATTTGGACCCTGACTCTACAATGTGGTAATCCCATTCCACTGTAGGCTTAAAATGGCGCTCCAACCCTTTTTGCCCTTTTGTGGAAGTAACTATCCGGGCATTGGGTGCTACTTTCATAATTTCCGGCACACTTCCGGAATGGTCCATTTCCACGTGGTTAACTACCAGATAATCTATCCGGGAAGGATCTATTATTTCTTTTATGTTGCTGAGCATATCGTCCCAAAGGTAATCTTTAACAGTGTCCACCAGGGTTACTTTATCGTCCACAATCAAGTAAGAGTTGTAGGAAGTGCCCCTGGGAGTCAAATAGCCATGGAAATACCTCAGGTTCCAATCTACTGCTCCCACCCAGTATATGCCCGGCTTAATTTCCACTGCACTCATATATTATCACCATCCTCTATTCTTTCTTAAATCCTAAAATACCCCAAACTTACTTAAACATCTTTCCTTAATTCAAACTTATCCTTTCCACAATCCATGCAAGTTGCAGTATTCCCTTGCGCTAACCTCTCCAGTGTCTTCAAGCCCGGTAAATACTGCTTCCGGCTCCTCTCCCGGAGACAGAAAGCGGCGATAAACTTTGCCCCCTGAAATTATTTCTACCCATTCTATATAATGTTTTTCTTCCATGGGATGAGGATTGCTGCCAACCTTAACCACTACCTTGCCGTCTTCTTTTTCTATCACCGGCACATGCTTTTCTTTAGCCGCATCTACAGTATTTTCGGTCATCAACTGCATGGCCTCGCCACAGCATACCAGTTCTCCTTTGCCAGAGTGCAAAACCTCTACTATGTTCCCACAAATGTTGCACTTATAAACTTGCAGTCTTTCAGTCATGCTTATCACCTCTTCTAATAATTATTTGCAAACGCTAAAGTTTCAAACCTAAATTTTCTTTAACCTCTAAAAAGTTTTTAACTTACATTTTCGCGAGCTTTATTACCAGTTTTTATCTATGCCTATACACACACCTCCTTTCCAAATATTCACCGTTAGTTACTTCTTTTTTCATTTGCTTTGCAATGCGGACAAACACCCCGGCAATAAACATTTTTATCGTATACCTGGAACCCTTCCAGTCCTTCAACTCTTACATTTTCGAAATCAATTCCAAAATCATAAACCTTACCACAGTAGAGGCATTTAAAATGCCCATGGTCACTTATATCTGCATCATACCTTCTCTCGTTATCACCCACATTCAAAACTTGCGCTAACTGGTTTTCCACAAACAATTCCAGCGAATTATAAACGGTAGTTTTGGAAAGGGTAGGAATTTCCTGCACCAGGTTTCTGTAAATTTCATCAACGGTGGGGTGAGTCCTGTGTTTTTGCAAGTAATCCATAATTTTTACCCTGGTAATAGACGGTTTTATTCCTTTTGCTTCTAGAAGATCTTGAATATCTTTGATGATCATTTCCCCCTATTCCTATCATGTTGTTTGTGAATCTGTAACAATTACAATTTTAATTTATATTCAATTTTATTTTACCTTCAATAGGATGTCAACAGTAAATTACAACTTTCCTGTTATTTTTTTGGAAAACTACTAAAGTTTTTGTCAAATTTGTTTTCTAATATTTGGGGCATACGTTTATCTGTAGCAGGTACCGCTAAAAACAGCCAGTTTGTAGTATTTCCAAGTAACATCTACATTTTGAAAGCCAACTTCTTGCAGCCAGTGCAGGTGTTTACTAAGGGGAGCCGGGCTATCTTCTTGTCGATGGCGCGGCATCCATTTCTCCTCTATTTCTTCTTCACTCATATGTAAGCGCATAAATTCTTTCCACTTTTCTTGGTACAAATTTTGAAGATGCTCGCTGGCCCCTGTTACTGTGTCCGCATTGATGAAAATTCCTCCGGTCTTTAACGCTTCAAAAATGCAACGGTAATTTTCCCTTTTATGCTCATCAGTAGGCAAATGGTGTAATGCCAGGGCTGAAACTATGAGATCATATTTTTCCTTGAATTCCATTTCGCTGACATCGCCAGCTACAAAATCTATGTTGGAGCAATCTTGAAGTCTTTCTCTTGCCACCGCCAGCATGTTTTCCGCCACATCCAGGGCTGTAACCTTTGCCCGGGGAAATCTCTCCGTAATCTGACGGGTAACGGCGCCGGTGCCACAACCGAGATCCAAAACTTCTATTTTTTCATCAACTGGAAAAGGGATCGTTTCCATTAAGGCTTCTATCATTTCCCAGTAAAAAGGAATAATCTTGACAATGTAGTCATCGTACACTCCTGCATCCTGGTTAAAATGCTTCCTCGCTGTTTTTTCTTCCTCCATTTTAAGCCATACCTCCTGGATTAGCAGAAATATTTTACTAACCCCGGTTATTCGTCTGGTCAGGACAAAACCGGGTGTAAAATAAAGTTTTTGTGCAGACTTACTATTGTTCTTTTAATTCAGCGGCAAAAGTACGGGAAAAAGCTGGAATATCCATGGGATGGCGAGACATGATCAAATTCCCCAGCTGCACTACCTGGGCATCTTCATAATGAGCCCCCGCTTCTTCCAATTCCTCTTTAATACCAGAATATCCGGTAACCCTTTTGCCTCCCAGTAGACCTGCACTTATCAATACTTGAGGCCCATGGCAAATGGCAGCAATAGGCTTGCCTTTTTCATAAAATTCCTTGACCAGCTGCAGAACTTTTTCTTCGCGGCGCAATTTGTCCGGAGCATATCCGCCCGGAATCAACAAACCATCATAATTATCTATATCTATCTCCTCCAGAGTACGGGTGGCCGTAACTTCTCCTCCTCTTTTTCCTGTATACTTGCCTGTTTCCCTTGCTACCAACACCACCTCTGCGCCTCTTTCTTCCAGGTAATGAGCAGGTTCCGTAATTTCAGTGTCTTCAAAGCCTTCTGCAACCAGAACAGCTACCTGCCGGCCTTGCAAGTTTTGCTCCACTTCCAAAACTTTTCCTTCCAACAAGGAAAGCCCTCTGACTGCAGCTTTGATGCTTCCATTAATTATGCGATCAGGCCCCACCAGAGCTATAATTCCACCCAGGGCAGCTGCCGTGAAAGTAGTGGTCATGATAAATCTTTTTCGGCTAGTCATGTAATCAACCTCCTATATATAACAATTTCGGGATAAAAGATTAGAAACCTGTTATATATTATACCAACTTTAACAAATTGAACTCAAAAAAATTTTTGCAGTGCAAATGGCTTTATTATAGAAAGAGGGTTTACTATAGATAAAAAATAATTATAATTGAGAAATAACTGGCAATTAATTAGCCAGATACTATATATCCACTCCAAACAAATCATTTAAGAGGGAGGTATCAAAATGAAAAAGAGTCACATCAAGATAACAGGAGTGCTTAGTTTAGCCTTTGCCTTTTTGCTTTTGGCAGTTACGGGCTGCGAACCGCCAGAGGACTCTCCCGGAGAATTTCAGGAAGAAGAGGCATCTCTTGAGCAGGAAGCTCCCAGTTTTGAAGGGGAAGAATTTATCAGCGGAGAATTAAGGGAGTTTCCCGCTGACTGGGAAGGCGATGTGGTCTATCTTAATTTCTTCTCTGCCGGTTGACCGCCTTGCATTGATAAGATGCTGCAGTTGCAGCCTAAAATGGAAGAATACAGGGCAAAAGGAGCAAAGATTATAACCATTACAACTGACCCAGAAGATCAAATTGAAGGTTTCTGGGAAGAACATGATTTAGGAGGGGAAATCTTTATAGATCACGATTATTCAATAGGAGAAGAATATGAAGTGCGGGGGGTTCCACATGGAATTTTTATAGATCAGGAAGGCAATATCATAGAAGAAAAGACTGGTTGGCAGGTAAATTCAATGGAGGAATGGGAACAAAAAGCTACCGAATTGTTAGATGACCAATAGAAACAGTAATGAGTTGAAATTAAGAAGTGGAGGAGGAAGAGGAGAAATGCTCAACAAGGCGACAATTTTGGCTCTGGTAATAGGTTTAATAATTATGTCATGGGGATTGTTAGGTGGCGAATTTGAAGAAACATCCCGCGTGGGAAGCTTAATTTGCCTGGAATGCATGGGATTGGGGGGCTAAAAAATGAGCAAGCGCCTCATTACTCAGATCATCGCCGCAATTCTGGCCAATCCCTTTTGGAGCAATTTTGCCAGGGCCGATATTTACCAGGGAAGCCTTAAGGGAATATGTGTTCCCGTCTTGAACTGTTATTCTTGCCCGGCTGCGGTAGGCTCCTGCCCGCTGGGTATCATCCAGAACTCCCTGGCGGCTCCTGCTATACGTTTTCCGTTTTACGTGTTCGGATTTTTGGTGCTGGCAGGTGCAGTAGCCGGCAGATGGTTTTGCGGGTGGCTTTGTCCTTTTGGTTTGATTCAGGACTTGCTGGGGAAACTCACCAGAATCAAAGTGAAAATGCCCCGTCTTTTTGCATGGGGTAAGTATGTAGTGCTGGGCCTGCTCATTCTACTCCCCATGGTATGGGTAAACAGTTCCGGGGTGGCTTCGCCTTACTTTTGCCAGTATCTGTGCCCAAAAGGAACCCTTTCTGCTGGCATTCCGCTGGTAGCAGGCGATCCTGCTTCATTTGCCCCTATGATGGGGACTCTGTTCTGGGTAAAAATAGCTATCCTGGGAGTAATCCTAATAGGAGCAATCTTTATCCACAGGCCTTTTTGCCAGACCCTTTGCCCACTGGGAGCCTTTTTCGGTTTTTTCAATAAATTTTCCCTTTTCCGGCTTCACTACGACCAGGATAAGTGCAATAATTGCCGGAAATGCAGTAAAAATTGCCCCCTGGATCTTGAACTGCCGCGGGAGCACAACTCTCGGGAATGCATAAGGTGTTTGCAATGCAGGGACGCCTGCCAGCCAAGAGCATTAAATTGGGAAGCAAAAATAAAGGAAAGCCGGTTTTAATTTCAACGCTTTTCACATTCACCTACAGCTAAAAGGGAATATCTGGTGCCAAAAGGCCCCAGCAGCTCACAAACCACTACCGCACCTAAAACTATTGCCAGTACCACTTCCGAAATTTCCGGGAATTGTTTTTGAACCATTAAGGCCAATCCAACGCTTAAACCTGCTTTGGTAATCAAAGGCATTCCCATATATTTATTTACGGAAGGATCAGCACCTGCTAATTTGCCCCCCAAGTAAACTCCGCCAACTTTGCCCAGGGCCCTAATAACAATATATCCTATCAACCCTACCCAAGCTGCTCCCATTATTTCCAGGCGCAGATCGGCTCCCGCCAGGAAGAAAAAGGCCGCGTAGAGAAATATTTCAATGTCTTCAAAAGCTTGCAGAGCAAATTTGGGAGGTGAAAGATTAGTTACTGTTATGCCGGTTGCCATGTTAAGCAATAACGGAGAAAGATGCCACATATTGGCTATCCCGATATTAACCAGAAGTATACCAATTAAAAGAGCCAAGGCTTGTGGCCTGTAATAAACGCGGCGCATAGCAAAAACAAGAATACTTCCTACTACAATTCCTAAAACCAAGGATCCCCCAACTTCCCAAAGGGGTTCCAAAAGGAAAGCTCCGGTGATCTTTTCACCCTGCAAAATCACTCCCACTATAGCCGACACTATTGCAAACAAGGTTAGGGTAACAGCATCGAGGAAAGCAACTGTTCCCAGCAAGGTAGTAGTAAAAGGGCCTTTAGCCTTATATTCCCGGCATACCGCCATTATTGCAGCAGGAGCAGAAGCAGGGGCAATAGCTCCTAGCAAGAGGGAAACAGGAAGCGAAAAGCCAAATATATAGTACATGCTTCCAAAAATTAATATAAAAATAGCCGCAGTCTGAACAAGGGCAATAACTAAAATTGATTGAAGCAAATTTCTTATTTTCTTAAAATTTAACTCGCTACCTATAGTGTAAGCTATAACCCCCAGGGCAAAAACTTTTATAAGCTCTAAACCTTCAGTCATTTCAATGGTAATAATATTTAAAACTGAAGGCCCCATTAGCACACCAATTATGAGAAAGCCAATTACCATGGGGATTTTAAATCTCTGAACTAGTCTTCCAGAAAGAAGCCCAGCTAAAACAATGACCCCTAGAGCTAGTGCAACTTCATCCATAGGCATAATTTTTTGCTACCATCCTTTATTTCACACTATTATTTAGTTATTAGCTTATTTTTTGCTTATACCACAGTAGGTTAATTATGATCTCTATTTGCAAAATTAAATTTTTTTATCAGGAGGATTTTCTTGCTTGGGAACAAAGCCTTTTACCATATGTAGAGGTATAGTGAATATAATACCCTGGCCCGCCGCTTCTAAGTCACCAATAACGCTTTCAATTGCTTCGACTGCTTCATTGATCATCTCTTCCGACTTAATAACTGAGAAAACCGTTTTGTTTTCCGGGCGACAATCGTTAAATAGCCTCTGCAACCCCCCAAACAAGGGTACATTATCACAGATTACTCGCCCCATCCCTCTAGAGTCAATTACAGTAGCTCCACTAACTCCTGCTTCATAAAGATTTTCCAGAATTCCATCCAGGTTTTCTGTTTTATTCAAAACCAGCACCATTAGGTACACGAGTTATGTCTCCTTTTAAGAAAGTAGTTAAATATTATCCATCATGCACCTTTAAAGAGATGAATAATATTAATACCTATATGCTTAGTATAGAATAAAATTTGTTCTGGAACAAGTTTTATATAAAGATTATTCCAGGCATGTGGGATAGTGGGGGATAGTTTATTTCAATTTGACAATCACTGCTTTCATTTACTCCTAAGAAAAATTAAATGAAACTCTGTGCGAGCAATGTAGTTTCCCTTTTATTTTAGTCTGTAATAAGCTATAATAATGTTAATAAAGTAGTTATTAAAATAAACCGAAAACTTAATGAAAGCAGGTTACGAAAATACCCTGAGGGGGTGCAGTTTATGCGAAGCAAGCTAAGATTACCTGTATTCATAATAACAGCGCTGATATTAAGCACAGCCCTGGTATTAGGCGGATGTGCGGCAGAATATCAAGTTAGAGTAGAAGCCAGCCCTTTAGAAGGAGGGCAGGTTGAAGGTGATGGGGTTTACCAGGGAGATGAGAAGGTAACCCTCAATGCTAAAGCTGACGAAGGATATTCTTTTGCAGGATGGGAGGAAAACGGAGAAATTGTTAGCACTACAGAAATCTATGAATTCGAAGCCACTGATGACCGAAATCTGAGAGCAGTTTTTGAAGAAAAAGAAGAGGAAACAGCCGAAGACAAGGAATATGAATACGACGAATCTTTGCCTGAAGAAATTAAAGAATGGATCAACTATTCCCGGGAAATAATGCTGAACCAGTCCAGGGAATATGAAGATACTCTCTACCTTTTATCCACTTTTGGGGAAAAGGATACAGGGGGATACGAAGTTGAAATTAGCGAAGTTAATGAAAACCAGGATACCATTGAAGTTGAAGTAAAATATACGGAACCGGGAGAAGATGAAGAAAAAACCGATGAAATTACTTCTCCCTACGACCTGGAAATTGTGGAGGATGTTGATACGCCAATAAACGTTATTTTCGAAGCCACCGGTGACCGGGAACATGCTCCTGAATTACACGGAATTGATTGGTTGCGCCCTATCGTCGCCGGTGAAGAAGATATTAGGATTCTGGGACCTTCCCCCGATGCAACAGTATCCAGCGATTTTGTAATCGAAGGTATTGAACACGTTTTTGAAGGAACCGTAGTTTATGAACTATATGATGAAGATGAGAATAAAGTGGAAAGCAACCTGGCTGATGGAGGTCACGGTTTTGACTGGGGGCACTTCACCATAGAACCAGCAGTTGGAGAGGAAATTGACAGCGGCGAAACTTTTATGGTAGAAGTCTTCTCCGAAAGTCCCAAAGATGGGGAACTAGAGAATGTGGTAGAACTAGAATATACACTGGAATAAGTTTAATTTTCCGGAAACTAAAAAAATCTTGTCCTGCAGAAAGGGACAAGATTTTTTTAGGGCTTTTACTGTATCACAAGTATAGAAACTTTATTTGAACAGCTTTCTCATACCTCTACCCGTTGCTCTGCCTGCTGCCCTGCGCCCTGCTCTTTTCGCCATTTTTTTGGAACTGCCACTGGATACAGCATTAACATCACCCAGCAACCGAGCCATTTGATAAAGGAAACCTCTTGTTTTGTTGATGCTCATTTAAATTCCCCCCTTCCTCTTGGGATAAAGGAAGCTTTCACAAAACATTTTACCATTTTTCCTGAATAATCTTAAATAGAAAAATACAGGTTTTTATTGCAATAATTGTAACACAAGGCATTAATTTTTTGCTTGCTTATTTCTATTCAACATCGTCTTCATGTATTTCAAATATTGCCTGGCCAAATCCAAAAGCATTAGGTTCAAATACTAATTCCCATTTGCTGTGATCAGCATCTACGTTAAAAGCTATTTCTCCACTCATGGAGCGACCGGACCCCAGTTCTCCATCAAGGCTTCCCCGGGTATCAGCAGCTATTTCCATATCACAAGAATAATTTTCTTCATCATATAGAGTAAACATCATCATGCTAGATAAATGCTCGGATTCCTCACCTTTGTTTTCTAAATTACAATCTAAAACTAACCAGCGCTCTCCTTCATCAGGCCCCATGAATTCATCTCCTTCTTCCCAGCGCGCTCCCTGCAGAGTGAACTCTAAATTTCCCATCTCCACAGTTTCACCCACAGCAAAAGTCTCATCTGCCTTTTCCTCTTTTTGTTCCTCCTCCATGGCTTCCTCATCTCCTTCTTCTTCCATAGTTTCCTCAACATCGTTTTCCTCCACTCTTTCCGGTTCGGTCTCCTCACAACCCAGGCTAAAAGCAAATACTAAAGCTAAAATAATCGTGATATAAAATGCCTTTTTCAATTAAAATCCCCCTTTTCTTAATTTTATCCCTGCATATTCAGTTCCTGATTTACACCTACCAGGGCTAGTATTCCTCCCAAAATAGATAAGACCATGAAGACTGCCACCAAGGTTCCTCCTGCAATAACTGTGACCAGTGACAATATGATAACAGCTATGGGAGGTATTTTTGATTTAGCCCCTATAGAAGCTGCTCCCATAACCATAATCACAAAAGAAAGAAACAATCCAGCCCACCCCAAACCGATAACGGTTTCTCCTCCTTCGCCGCCAAAAGCAGCTCCTGCGCCTCCTACACCCAAAGTTACGAAAGCGGCAATAATGCTCAGCAAACTGGCAACGATTACTACTACTCCTCCGCCAACCTTCATGTTAATATTCCTCCTTTTCCTGTTTTGAAGAGATCCTACCATGTTAGGAGAACAAATGTAACAAGTACATGCGCCTTCCCTGACAATACCTGTCAGGGTTTTTAAGGGAAACTTAAGTTTTTTATATTATGTTATCTTTACATTATAGAAGGTATGAATATACAGCCGAGTATAAAGCTTAGACAAGGAGATTTCCTTTTAAATTTAGGCTCTGTTAAAGTTTGTTGTTGATTTGGATAAAAATATTAAAGCGATAGCTATTTTGCTACCGCTTTAAGGCACATCAATCAGATGATGTTCAGCAATTAACTTTCTTGCTCTATTAGTTTTTGTTTAGCTTTTACCACCATTATTATTCCAGCAATTAATAAACCTACAAAAACTAAAGAGAAAAGTGTTACCCCTGATTCAGAAAAAGAATGGATAGAAACAACAAACATTAATACTGTAGAAAATATAGAAGAATAGAACTCCCAACGATCTCTAGAAATTAATTTTTTACCCTTAATTTTTTCAAATATTATAAGACTTCCTCCTACTAAAACAAATAATAGTAATAATAGTAAAATAATCAATCTAAAATCCAAAATATCACCTCACAATAGTAAAATTTGACGCATACATCATCTTATACGAAATAATCCATTCATTCCCATTTTCACACGGAATAATAATAATTTCAAGCTAAATCGTACTGAATTTCGAAGTTCTGATGGAGTCATATGTGTCATTAATTTGGTATAGACATATCTTTACTAGAAACTCTTTAATGTTGTTTACAGTGTTCTCATGCCCGATCGAATCAAGAAAATTGTACCATGACAGATAATTATCCAAATACTTTGAGGAAATTCCTTTAAACTTATTAATGAACTTCTTTAACCGAGAGTGGAAGCTGTTAACATTTTGGATATGATATATTCCTTTAATGACACGCCCAGTATCTCCAGGTTTGAGTTGATAGAGTTTGATACCTTTTTCTTTACAGTATGTCTTATATGCACGCCATTTGTCAGTACAAATTATATTATCTTGTGAAATATAATCACCAATCACTTCATCAAGCTTTGGTTTCTCTATCCTCCCCATGCAGCCAACTTTAGCTATAGTATTTTTCGTGCGATCTCTAGCTACAACTACACACACTTGGTCTTTGCTAATGCCCCTATACTTTGATTTACCGCCTCTTTTACGAGGTTTTCTATTAGTCTGTTTTTTACCCTTTTCAGAGTACAGGAAGTAGGTTTCATCAATTTCAACTATACCTTCAAAGCCGTCAATTTCATCTTGCTTTAGAGCATTTAGTATTTTGTGTCGCCAATAGAATACTGTGACTACACTTAAGCCAACAATACTGGCAGTAACTCTTAGCGATTTACCTTCAAGCATACATTCAATAAACAGTAACCACTTTTCAAGGTGTTTTGTTCTGTAGAAAGGGGTTTGAACAAAGTTATTAAAGGTTTTTTCACAGTTTTTGCATTTATACCGCTGACGGCCTTTATATTTACCATGACGGACAATTTCTTCACCGCTGCAATATGGGCAAATTAACCCTTTATTAAATCGTGTTTCTCTTAATTCATTTACAACTTCTTGCTGATCCAAATTATTAGGTTCAAATTCTTCTTTGAGTATTGCATAAAGCTGTTTTCTTTTCTCGGTGTTTAGCTCATTTAACAACTCAATTAATTGATTGTTATCCATAGCTTCCACCTCTTTTATAGAACGTTTGTTATATTTAATTGTAACATATATTTTGGCAATTTTCTAGAAATCAACAATTAACTTTAACAGAGCCTAAATTTAAAGAATAAAAGAATTGTGAGGCGCCGATGCAACTTCAATAAGAAGCCACAATGAAGAAGTTTCAATGAAACTATATTGATAGTTGCGAAAGCTATTCTGTTATATCAAAACTTACTTTATAGGGAAATTTAGTTGAAAATGCTTCCTGATAATCCTTCAGGGAATAATACCTGCCTATAATAGGGTATACCTTGACCAGTTTTTTCTCCAACAACCTGAGAGCACTATCCATAGGGCCGCACCTGCTACCCACCAGAGTTACCTCGTTTACTACCCAGCCACTGGGATTAAAACCAGGCGATCCCACATAAGTGCTTTTCAAAACAATGGTTCCTCGTGGTTTTATCAACTCCTCGGCAAGCTGTAACCCTGCTTCATTGCCGGTACATTCCACGATACAGTCAAATTGGTTATTTCTTTTAATCTCCTGAAAATACTCCACTTCCGCAAATTCTTTTAACCTTTTCAAATTTTCCTGATGCTTGCCGATTACAATTAAATCGCAGCCAGTGAGAGCAAGCACCTGGGTGATCAAGAAGCTTAATTTCCCATCACCTATTACTGCTACTTTCTGAGGCGGTTGTATGTGAACCTGGTTGGTAATTTCCAGGGCAGCTGCCAAGGGTTCAGTAAGGACTGCCTCCTGGTCCGAAACAGCATCCGGAACCGGGAATAGATTAACCTCAGGGAGAGTGATATATTCAGCAAATGTGCCATCTTTATTTTGAATTCCCAAGACCTGGCGGTAGGGGCAATGATTATTCAGGCCTTGCAGGCAAAAAGAACAATTGCCACATCCAATGTTAATATCACCAACCACCCTTTGTCCTATCAACTCGGGATTATTGGATTCTTCAATCTTCCCTACAAATTCGTGTCCCAAAATTCCTTGATAATTATTATAACCTTTCATCAACTCAAGATCGGTATTGCAAATAGCACTTAACCTTATTCTAATCAGAGCCTCTCCGGCAGCAGGAACAGGTTGAATAAGATCCTCCCGGTAGTTTAACTCTCCATCAAAATACAAGCCCTTAATTCCCAACACCTCCTAAAGAACACAAAAAA
>PWGT01000143.1 GCA_003554535.1 Syntrophomonadaceae bacterium
AAGAAAGCATATAATACTTTTAACGCAGTTGAGCAGTTTGGTGATCACCCTCATATTCATAAAGTGTGGGTTTTTAATAATTATGAAGGAGATGTTATTGAAGGCTCTGAGTGGTCGGAACAGGGTACGCTTTATGATTACTTGCAGGAAAATCGTGGCAATATAGCCCCGGAAACAGCTTTAAAAATATGCAGAGGAATAGCGCTGGCTTTAGTAAAAGCTCATGAAGCAGGTGTTATCCATAGAGCAGTTAAGCCGCAAAATGTTTTACTGGTTAATGACATTCCCAGACTTATTAATTTCGATATATCTTATCAACTGGAAGATGAGCATTTAACAGTTATAACCGAAGATTCCGAAATTAAAGATGATGGTTATGTGGCACCGGAGTTGCTACTTAACCAAGATATAGATGAGGGGACTGATTATTTTAGCCTGGGTGTTATTGCTTATGAATTGTTCACAGGGGAAAAACCCTTTAAAAGCAGTCGCAGTTTTGCAGCGCAAGGTGGCGCTTTGAATGAGCAAATGCAGAATAAATTACAAGATATTGAGGCGCCGGTAGAGGCCATAGACGTAACTGCAAAAATGCTTAATGCGAATCAGTCACAGCGCTTAAAAGATAGTCAGCAAATTGTTTCTGCATTTAGCAAGGATACACATGAACGAGAAAGCGGAACTGAACCCGCAATTCCTAATTATTACTTAAACCCCGGCGATATGTACGATGTTTATGAAATAGTTGATTTTATTGGCGAAGGTGCGGAAGCCCAGGTTTATAAGGCAAGAACAGCTCGCGGTAAAACAGTTGTTGTTAAACTGTTCAATAAAGAGGTGCCCCGGGAAAGAATATTCAATGAAGCAGAAATAGTGAGTGCCATACAATCCAGCGGTGTAGTGCACTCCAATAATAAAATAGGTTATTGGCAGGAAGAGCGTTACTTTTTAGAGATGGAATACATAGACGGGGTTACCATGCGAGAAAAAATTGAACAGGGCGAGAGGCCAAGCATTGAGGAGTTTAACCAGGTAGCTTCGTACTTAATGGATGGTTTAGCAGCTTTTCATGAGCATATTGATGAAAATGGCGACCCGGAACCTTTTTTACACAGCGACGTGAAACCTGAAAACATTATAATTACTCAAGATAATAGAGCTGTTTTAATAGATTGTGGAATAGCGGGCAGACCCCGCGTAGACCGCTTTAAGGGGTCGACCGGCTACGTACCGCCTGACTGTATTAAGGGAGCTGATATGCATTTTAGTGTAAGTGGAGACATTTTTGCCCTGGGGGTAACTTTGTGGGAGTGGCTATTTGGGGAGAGACCATACGCTAATCCAACTATTGATGATGTTCCAAACATACCTATCAGCAATGACCAGAATATTTCTTCTCATGTTCAGCAGTGGTTAAAAAAAGCGGTGGCAACAAAAGCAGAAGATCGTTTTGCCAGTATTGAGGAGATGGAGCAGTTTTTTAAAAACAAGCAAAAATCTGAATCTGATATAAACGAAGAAGAACAGCCTGATGCGGGTGAGGGAGAAGCAGTTAGCGAAGATGCTCCTGATCCGGGCGTTGGGTCATCAATGCCGAAGCAGCATAATTTCTTTGTAAATTACTTAAACTCCATGTCGAATGTTTCTGCGGGCAATACCAACGCTACGGCAGAAACTCAAATAGATAATGCCCAATTCGATAAAATTTTTGTAGAAAACCCCTGGGCTGAATATGTTCATGATCAGCTAATAAACAAAGGGCGTAACGTTATTCTTAGCGGTAATGCCGGGGATGGAAAAACAACAATAGCAGCTGAAGTTTATAAGAAAATAACAGGTAGCTTTAAACCCTTGGAAGTTAAAGAGTATATCCCGGCAAGTGGTGTACACATCATTAAAGATATGAGTGAGTTAGAAAGTGATGAATTAACAGGCGAGGTGTTTGCAGCTACTCAGAATAATAGTGATAAATACTTGTTAGTTTCCAACACCGGTACGCTTCTAAAGGCATTTAACAATAATGATTTTGATTCGAAAGATGGTGACGTGGAAAGTGAGCTTTTGAATGCCTTATCGGCAAGAGAACCAAAACTGGTTTTAAAAGATGACCAGTTTCTGATTATCAACATAGGGCAAATGGATAGCATTAATACAGCTACTGATGTTTTCCGGCGCATGGTAGAGCCAAATAACTGGACTGGCTGTGCTGGTTGTTCCATTCAGCATATTTGCCCCATATTTAGTAATGTGCAACTAATTCAAGATCGTTTAAGCGTAATTATCGAACGGATAAGGTTGCTTTACCGTTGTCTTTTTGAATATGGTACCAGGTTGACAATGCGCCAGATGACCGGTCATTTGGCTTACGCTATCACTGGTGGTTATTATTGTGGGGACTTACACAACTATGCTGCTTCTGCAGTTAAAGAGTTGCAAGTAACCACATACTTTTTCAACCTACTGTTTGGCTTAAATAATAACGAGGAAGTTTTACCTGCGGCAATACAGTTGTATCCTGTAAATCAAATTGATAAAGCGGGCTTTGGTCTGCTGCTTGATCCGAGTTTCGAAAAGAAAGCCTGGCTTAAAGAAGGATATTCTCTACCGGTAAGCGGAAAGAGCAAACAGGTATTAGATGGGATTATGGAATACTATACAGAAAAGAAAGAAATAGCCAGAAAACAGGCGCGTCGCCTATCATATTTTGTAGGCGAACTGGATAACGAAGAGGGAAAACGATATATATCTACGTTTTTGCGGTCTCCACAGCTGCTTGATTACCTTGACATTGTTAGTTCGCAGAACAAGCTATCTGGCAAGCAGCAAACTCATTATCGTCGCTTGGTTCTGCAAGTATTGCAAGAATACTTAACCGGCGTGAAGCTGCCGGAGAATAGAAGTGAAGATAGATTATATATAACATTGAATCGGCGCAATACGAACCCGGGTACACAAATGGTCTTGGCTGATTTTCCAGCTGAAAGTTTCAAGATAATCATTGCAGATGTTTATGTTATAGACGGTGAGTATAGGCGTGAATTGAGGTTAGTTTATGAGAATAATTCGGACATTTTTTTGGAACTTAAACTACCTTTTTTAGATTATGTATACCGCAGGTATAAAGGGGAGATAGCCGAACAAGTGTCTGCTTTTTATGCCAATAGGTTGGAAAAATTTAAGGTAAAGCTGATGGAGCAGTATAAAGAATCGTCAAGTAGTGATGACCAGATACTTCGGTTATTGTTAATTGGTAAAGATAGAAAACTGGAAGTGATGAAACTAAGTGTAAACCATAACCAACTGGAGGTATTTAAATGATTGATCAATTACCCAAACCTTTTCCGCCTGTTGCCACCAATGAAAGCGATGACTATAACCCGGGTATTCGCTTGTTTGGAAAACGATTTATGAAGGAGCAGACAGTTGTCGAATATTTGGCCGAATTTTTGGCTGTAGTTGCTTCACCCAAAAGGTTAGCCGGTAATGAAGTTAACACCCCTCTGCCCGAAATGGATGTTTTGAAGAACTGGCCGCCTGGTGTAAATCTGGAGTATAAGCCGTCGATCAAACTCAAC
>PWGT01000211.1 GCA_003554535.1 Syntrophomonadaceae bacterium
GATTTGAAAAGCTATCCCGTAATTATTGAACAGGATGAGACCGACTATGTTGTATCTTGTCCTGTTTTTAAAGGATGTTATTCTCAAGGGGTTACAATAGATGAAGCCTTAAAAAATATAAAAGAAGCTATAGAATTATGTGTTGATGACAAAGAAAATCCAGTTGGCAGTATAATTGTTGGCAATGTTGTGTTAGAGGGATGACTTCTAAGCTGCCTGTAGTTTCTGGTATGGATTGCATTAAAGCTCTTGAAAGGGCGGGGTATGTAGTAGTCAGGCAAAAGGGTAGCCATATCAGATTGTTGTAGGGTAATGATACCACTTAACCGTTCTTATATTAATACATCGCTTCAATGCCTTTTTGGTGGGCAGCTTTGCTTCCTAAAATCAAGACTATAATGAATCCAAGTAACAAAAAGTAAGAGAAATAGATATTTAAATAGTTACCCTGCCCTAAAGTCCAACGAAACAAGTCCACCGCATAAGTTAAGGGAGACAAGTAAGCTAACCAATATGCCCAAGCGGGTAGTTCCGGCAATGGTATAAAGATTCCGCTCACCAATACTAATGGAAAACGAATCAGGGTGGCTAACATCATGGCTGGCTGAGGCATTTCCGTCGGCAGCGCTGAAATTAGTGAACCTAAGGCTGAAAAACAGAAAACACTCATTACCAGAGCAATAACAAGGTGGGTGGGGTGGAAAAATGGGACACCCAAAAACAGCCGGCCCATTAACAGAGGAACTACAGAGATTAATAAACCAAAGCAGAAACCAGAAATAATATCCCCCAAAAGATTATTCCACAAAGATACAGGAGCAGCAAGAACTCTTTCATAGGTCTTCATCATCCGTTCCCAGGGGGAAATCAAGGGGCCTACTGCAGAAGCGGTAAACAATACCGCCACCCCTAAAATACTAGGGGTAAGTTGTGCCGGTTCCATTCCTCTGCCAATAACAAAAGCTAAAGACATCACTACAGGAAACAATAATCCGTAATTAAGCACTTGCGGTTTGAGGTAATAAATTTTAATATTCTTTTTGGATATAGCCAGAGTTCTTTTTACAGCAGCGGCCACAGTTTTAAAGATATTCATTAAGCTGGCTCCTGTTATCTTGAATTTAATACATTATCTTAATTGCTTTTTGATGAGCGTTTTTGCCCCACCAAATAAACACTACCATAAAAACTACCAGCATGAAGTAAGAAAAATACACATTAATAAAATTGCCTCCTCCCATGCTCCAGCGGAATAGGTCTACCGCATAGGTAAGAGGAGAAATATAAGCTAACCCTTGTGCCCAACCGGGGAGATCCGATAAAGGCAGGAATACTCCACTCATAAAGATCAACGGAAAACGAATCAAGTTAGCCAACATCATTATATTTTGAGGCATCTCCGTGGGCAATGCAGAGATCAAAGAACCTAAAGCAGAAAAACAGAAAACAGCAAGGAACAAAGCCACTATCAAGGGCAAAATGTGCGTAAATGGAGTATCTAAAACTAGCCACCCCACCAGAATGGGAACCATGGAAATAATTAAACCGAAAAAGAAACCGGAAATGATATCCCCTAAAAGGTTATTCCACAGAGACAAGGGTGCGGTAAGAATTCGTTCATAGGTTTTCATCATCCGCTCCCAGGGGGTAATCAAGGGGCCTACTGCAGAAGCGGTGAACAAGACTGCCACTCCCAAAATGCTCGGGGTGAGCTGCGCCGGCTCCAGTCCTCGTCCGATGGTAAAAGCTAAAAACATTACCGAAGGAAACAACAGGCCGAAAATAATTACGGGAGGCTTCATATAATAGATTTTGGTGTTTTTTCTGCATATAGCCGCAGTTCTCTTTATGGTTGCCTTTATGTTAGCCCAGTTACTCATGAGCTACGCTCCTTTCCTTTGAATATCTTTGTTTTCGTTATTGACAAAATGTAAAAATACTTCTTCTAAGGCAGGTTCCTGAGTATGCAGAGAAATCAGGTCCAAGTCCTGTGTTTCTATTAATTTGCCTAAAGGTGGTACCACCGCTCCGGGACGAGAAGCATAGAGAATAAAACTATCGCCGCTTTTCTTTACTTGTTCTACCCCATCAAGCGCCTCTAATTCTTTTTCTTCAGGTTCCTTGCCGGCAAAAGCTATCTCTAACCAGTTAAGCTTTTGGATGGATTGCTTTAAATTAGCGGGGCGGTCGATTACGGCAATCTTTCCCCGGTTGATAATGGCTATTTCGTGGCAGAGCATGTTCGCTTCCTCAATATCATGAGTAGTCAGGAAAATAGTTTTACCTTGCTTGTGGTAGCTACGGATTACATCTCGAATAACTTGCTTGCTTTCCACGTCCAGCCCCGTAGTAGGCTCGTCTAAAAACAATATTTTCGGATCACTCAACAAAGCCATGCAGAGAAGTAGACGCTGCTTCATCCCTTTGGAAAAACCTTTGGTTTTTAGCATTCTCTTTTCGTACAGATGAAAGATTTTTAACAGCTCTGCTGCTCTTTCTTCAGCTTCCTTTCTGTGCAACAGATAGATATCTCCAATAAACATCAAATTATCCCAGGCGTTTAAATCTCCATAAACGTTAGCCTGCTCGGGCACTACTCCTATCTCCTGCTTGGCCTTAATGGGTTGCTCAAAGAGGGAATGCCCCATAATTTCTACACTGCCAGCATCGGGCTTGATGACTCCGGTTAAGATACGCTGGGTAGTGCTCTTGCCGGCTCCGTTAGGTCCCAAAAAACCGAATATGCTATTTTCTTTAACCTCAAAGCTGATGTGATCCACCGCTTTGACATTGCCATAAGATTTGGCTAAATTTCGGGCATTAATTGCGCTCACTAATAAATCACTCCTGTCAACTATATTAAAACAAAACTTTTTCGGCTGAGCAGTTAATTTTTTCAAGCTCTGGATGTTTGCAATTCAGGTTTATTCACTCTATTTCACCCCCTTCACATTTACATTTTTTGCCTAATTCGCGGTCATGCGAACAATCAGAAGATGGAGGGTTTGGCAAGGAAGCTACTCTTTGTAACTCAAGTCCCGCTGCTTCCAAAGCTTTCTTATTTACTAAATAATGGGTCCAGTATCCTCTTTTTTCACCCCATACCAGTCCTACTTTTCGCAATACTTGCAAATGCTGAGAAACGGCAGCTTGCGATATATTAAGGCGATTAGCTAGCGCTCCCACACAATAGTGGTTTTCTAAAAGAAGGCATATGATATTATAACGATTTTTGTCTCCTAGTGCTCTAAACAATTCGGGTGAAAGGTTAATCAGAACCCTCTCCTTTTAAGTTGTTTATTAAATAGATTATATAATACTTATATTAATAAGGCAACACCTAAATCATTAAAGCCAAACCTATATTTATTAAATAAGACATAAACCAGCTTAATTGTAGTACTGCTGAGGGGCATGCCGGAAGAAGTAGAGGGGTTCGAAGGCATAGAAAGAGAGCTCATAAATATTATTAATTAAACATTAACGCAAGCGGATTTGAATTAACTGCTGACTGCAGTCTGTTGCTTGTCGATATGCGTATAAATTTTATGACAAGCAAAATATTATGGAA
>PWGT01000043.1 GCA_003554535.1 Syntrophomonadaceae bacterium
ATAGGCATCACCCCTTTCTTTTGGGATTTTCATTACAGCTTGCGTCAAAACATTACTTATTAAGAATAAAAACCGACCCTTCTGGCCGGTTACGTTACTCGCTCTTCCCTGTCCAATCGTCCATTTAAGGAAAGGGATTCATTGCTTCCATATATTTTTCTAAATTTTTTAATATTTTAGCACCATAGCTAAGTTTCCACATCATCCAAAAGTAGTATTTTAAGTAGTAAAAAAGTATACAAAAAAACAGGCAAGGGGTCACTCCAAACCGCCCCCCTGCCTGTGCCTGTTTTGACAATATGAATTGTAAAAAAATGGTGGGACAAGGGACCTATCCCTGCGTCCCGGGGGTGGTGCAAGAATATTTTTCTAATTATTGGATTTACTTTACTGATAATACATGGTAATATTTAGGCATCATAAGGCATATTCTTATTAGGATTCGTTGCTTCATGAGCTTTAGACCAGCCTTGATGTTAACTTATATTGGGTTTTATCACTGCTTTTATTGGCAGAGAAGTTCTAACATGCAAAAATTCAGTTCTTCAGTCCAATATTTGCTAACATCTTTCAAGCAGGGGGAATGCTGGTGGAGTTTAAAAGAAACAATTCTATATCACAACATACTTTAGAAATATTTACTTTAGGCACTTTTGATGTTTACAAAAATGAAGAAGAGCTTTCAGGTAATACCCAAAGGGCAAACAGAATGTGGGATTTGTTTAAATATCTTCTCGCCCACGAAAAAAAACGCTTTTTTCCCGAGCAAGTTTTAGAAAATCTTTGGCCAGATACAGAGTATATTGACCCTCGAAAAGCATTCAGACAGCAAATTCATAAGATAAGAAAAGTTCTGGGACAAGGTGGTATCTCAGAACAAGCACTGGAAATAACTCCCTCGGGAGGGGGTTATACCTTAGAAATAAAGGACAGCTGTTGGCTGGATGTGAAAGAATTTGAAGAGCTATATCGAAAAGCCGTTGAGCGTGCCCCTTTTAATACAGAAAAAGCTATAGATTTGTATTACAGGACTTTATCTCTGTATAACGGAGAATATCTTCCTTGCATAGCCGACTACTGGGTGTTGCCCTTAAGGAATTATTACCGCCAAATTTATCTGCGAAGTATTCAGGAGCTTATCAGTCTGTTGAAAAAAACTCACCGGAATGATGAAGTTATAGAACTGTGCGAAAGTGCTTTTTTCTTTGAGCCTTTTGAGGAAATCCTTCACCTCCAATATTTAGAAGCACTTATAGAAGATAATAGATTGGATGAAGCCCGATCTCATTATGAATACATAACCAATTTGATTTATCAGAAAATTGGAGTAAAACCTTCAAGAGAGTTGCAAAAGCTTTATCAAACTATAAGAAGTAATACTGCTACCCCAAGCATTAGCAGCATCCAGGAACTTTTAATGAAGGAAGATGAGGTAAAAGGAGCGTTATTTTGTGACCCAGTAACTTTTCATTTTATACTTAACAGAGAAAAGTATCGTGCAGAGAGAGAGGAAGCTTTGCTGCAAGTATGTCAGCTAACTATCACCACCTCTGATTTTTCCCTTCCGCCCTCCGAGAAGTTAAACACCTCTGCAGGTTGCATTAAGCAGATTTTAGCGTCTAATTTACGCAAAAACGATATCGTTTCTCAATTGAACGAAGCTGAATTTGTGCTGCTTTTATCAGGGTTAACTTACGAACATGCAGAGATGGTCCTTGAACGTCTGCGGAAACAGTTCCGAAACAATTATTTTGACAAAAGCATTGTTTTACGAGGGCAAGCTCACTCTATTTCACCTTTGGTTAGATAACAAAAAATAAAATATAAAACTATTGTCAGTCATCCAAAATTTATATTTATTGAACCGCAGGGAAACTGCGGTTTTTTTGTTGCCTCTTGCATATGAAACTGAAGCAAATGAGGACGGAGAAATGCCTTTATAATTCAGCTAAATAATTTCTAAAAACCTCATTCAGAATGATAATCTTGATGCAATTGGAAAAATAACACAAAAATAACGCAGAATTAGCGTAAAAATAACACAGGTATAACTTAACTATAACGCCTTCCTGCTAAACTGCTATTGTCAAGTCATAATACTATCAAGGAGACTTGTTGTGCGCCGTAAAAAAAATTGTTTTACCCTAAAAAATAAATTAATAGAATTTCATATTCTAGTTTTCTCCTGCGAGATTTGCTTCACCCAAGGAAAAATCGAGCATTCCTTACCCAACAGGTTTGATATTTTTTACAGCAAAATAAAAATGCTTTATTGATAAAGGAAAAGCTGGAAAATAGGCCCTCACAAACCGGTCACATAAATGAAGGCCTGGCATCGGCAAACTCTACGCCAAAGGAGATAAAAAAACAGTGACAGTTCCCCCAAGTGAAACAGGAAAATACCAAAATATCGGCGGCTCAGAATTTTTGGTTAGAGTGATATTCCGGCAAAACACCAGTTGGCAGGGAGAAGTGCACTGGTTGGACGCAGGCAAAAAACAGAGCTTTCGCAGCCTTCTGGAGTTGATCGAATTGCTGCAGGAAGCCATGGATGAAGCGGGCAAACCTAAGGCGGAGCACCAGTTTAACAATTGGAACATCTAAGATCGTCTGCAATTCATCAGAAAGTGATTGTTGGAAAGGAATTGTTATTGTCTAATTTGCTTTTCACAATGCTGTGGAAAGAGGGGAGGAAGAAATTATTAGCAGAAATAGGCGCCATAAAAAAAACTTCGTACAGGGTTGGTTAATATTTTTCTCACTTACCGCCGTTTTTGCCCTAATGGGGGTTAGTATGGCGGTCTGGCAAGGGGAAGGTGTATTCGTCTTAGGGACTGTTTCAACTGGTGAGTTTAACCCGGTATTTACTGAAATAGATACATTTGGCAACCAGCCGGGAACTGTTAATCCATCTATCTCAAGCAATGGAAAGTCAATCTCAATTTATATTAATGATGCAGAAAAAAACGATGTTTATAAGCTGAAATACACCATTTCCAACAAGGGCACCATCCCTTTGAAGCTCGATATAGACGGTTTGAATAAAGATAGCGACTCCGGTCTCAGGCTTTTGAGCAACACCCTTCCTCAAAGAACTTTAGAGCCTGAGGAAAACATTAAGGGGAGGTTGAGGCTAAAGATAGATCGTGATTTAGATGAAAGAACTATTTATGACTTTGACATCGAATTGTTATTCAAGCAGTGGAACATGGTAAATTGAGCGGTTAAGCTTCAGTATACAATCCCCTTATGGAAGAAAGGAGGTGAAGTCAAAGAAAGCAACTTCTTATTCTTAAGTTAAGAGTAAGAAGATTACAACATGGTGTGTCTTTAGCTGAAAGATCAAAATTATGAGAAGGAGGAAATGATTAGAATGAAAAGTGTGAAGTATTATGCGTTGGCTTTAATGCTAGTGTTGGGGTTGATTGGTGGAGCATATGCAGCATGGTCAGACACATTGGAAGTTGAAGGGACAGTAGATACCGGCGAGGTAGATGTTATTATTAAAGATGGTGTTTATCTTCATTTGGATACGCCTGATTATGTTACTGGCACAAAAAACGTTGTTGAAGATGGAAAAAAGGCAGAGTATACCATTAGCAACCTCTACCCCCAAGAGGCAGGAGAAAATTATAGAATGCCTCATGTTATAAGAATTTCTCCTGCAATGCTTAATGAGGGCAGTATTCCAGTTAAACTGGAAAGCGCTGAAATTTCAACCTGTGGACATGAAGCCTGGGATTATATGAGAGCTCATCTTGATGTAGGTCGTGCTTTTGAAGGGTCTAGTACAAGGTGGGGGCCGGGCGATCGTTTGGGCCTTCCCGGAAGTGATGATTACGGCTTGACCAGGTATCATGGAGTGCCGTTTAAAAATTTGGATCATTATATTGAAAAAGCCGCTGAAGATCAAGATCTTGAACCAGGAGAAATGGTTCGCTTCTCTCATCCCAAGGACGACACCGATTCTGAAAATTCCATTTATTTCTGGTTAGATGCTGATTCAATGGAGGAAGATGGAAAGGAAAATAAATTTCAAAACCTTGAAGATTTGACTTTTACAATTAGCTTTGACTGGCAGCAGTGGAACAAGTAAATTTGCTTAATCTTAAGTTAATCTTCCACTCTAAGCACGGTATTTGAGTGGAATTAGAGGGGAAGGAAAAGTTCTGTCCTTCCCCTTTAACCCAAATATATAAGGAGTGAATGGCAAATTGAAAAATCTCAAGTATTATGCGCTTATTCTTGTGTTAGCGTTGGGAATGATGGGAGCAGCGTATGCTTGGTGGTCTGATGAATTGGCTGTTGCTGGCACAGTAGAAACTGGAACTTTAGAAGTTGGTGTCTCTGAAGATTACGGAAATGGTAATTATGAAAAAGTTACAGAATATGAATACGATGAGGAAGAAAATGAAGTATCTTTCAAGATTGAAAATCTTTATCCTCGAGAAAGCAATGATGATGAAGCTTATCCTTGGATATCTTTAACCATTGAAAATGAAGGTACCATTCCTGTGAAAGTATCTGGTATTGAAGTAGCTTCTGATGATGATATTGTTAAAGATTACTTGAGGTTCAAACGAGGAGAAACCTGGGATATGTCCTTGCAAGATCTTGAAGGCCATCTTAAAAGTCCATTGGTAGATGCAGAACTTGATGTAGGTGAAGAACATGAAGCCACAACTTGGTTTTATCTTTGCAGGAATGCGGGGGATGAACAACAAAACCAATCAGGTTCGTTTACAGTTACTTTTGATTTCAAACAATGGAATCGCTAAGTACAGATTTACATAAGCCCACAAAAGTGACCGGGGGAAACATTTCTTTCCCCCGGTTACCCATTCCTAACACTAATATTTGTCACATAGCCTGAAGTCACTATGTAATGGAGGCATTGAAGGTTATGAAAAAAGTTCTGCTTGTTGCAATATGTCTGCTGATGTCTCTTGCCTTACTACCCGGCGGAATGGCTTCCTGGGGTAATTCCTTGTATATCGAAGGTAGCGTGGAAACAACTTTTTGCGAAGATAGCAATTTTCCAAGCACCTCTTCGGGAGAATCAGACCTTCCTAATAGTACGTCGGAAGAAACTGAATCGGAAGAAACTGAAAAAGAGGAGTTAGATTCTTCTGAGGAGGAGAAAAGTTCTGATTCAGAGGATAAAGCAGGGGAAGAATCTGATGCCAAGGGAGGAAGCTCCGGAGATGAGTCAGAAATAGAAATCGATTCTTCTGAAGAAGTAAGAGAAGAAGAAGAAGAAGAAGAAGAAGAAGAAGAAAACGAAAAAAATACAGATGGGGCAAAGAATTCCTTTGAGGAAAAAGACGACTCAGGTAGTAATGGTGAATCTTAAGATAGCAAAATGGTGAAGATGAAAGTTCTTCTAAAAATTCCGGTTAAGACAAAAACAATTTCTTTAATATTTACAGTTAACAAATAGCAGCAGTTTATCGGATGATTTAAGTAGAGAAAAAGGTGTTTTTTCTGAAGGTAACGCAAACAGGATTCTCTTTTTGTAAGCTACAACGATAATGACAACGATTTCTCTTTTTTTGATGAAGACTTAAGTTAGTTTTGGAAGTGGAGGAAGAGCTATGGCTGTTTTGTGGGATAAGCTTTATATTCCGCGTATCCGGTATGGGCTTCTAATCCTGGCCTATATTGCCGCCATTTTCTATATTACCAGGTTTGTATCACTAAGCGGCTTTTGGTGCAACTACGTCTTACCCTCTTTGCTTTGGGGAGGGCTGGCTTTAACTATTTATTACATTTTTCCCAAAGTTCGTCCGGCAGGGCGTATTAGCCGCTATAAGCTTTACTGCTGGCTGGCGCTAGTCTGCGGCCTGATAGGGATAGTGGCTTCGGTGGCCAGCGGAATGATGGGAGGCTTTGGTAGAAGTCCTTACGACCACAGCTTAATTGGTATGGGAATTAACCTTTTCTACCTTGGTTCTATGTTGGTGGGAATGGAAGTATCCCGTGCTTGGCTGGTAAACGGTTTATTTTCCAAAAACCCGGCCTGGGGCATCTCTGTTAGTGCACTTATTTTTACCCTTTTTACTCTTTCAATTCGGCGCTTGTTTGGTTTAGAAACTTTTCTGGAAGGGGCAGAGTTTTTAGGAGGTAATTTTCTGCCGGCTCTAATGGAAAGCGCTCTGGCTTCTTACCTGGTATTTCTGGGCGGTCCGCTGCCGGCCATAATTTACCGGGGCATGCTTATGGGGTTTCAGTGGTTTTCTCCTATCCTGCCTGACCCCAACTGGCTCACGGAAGCCTTATTCGGAAGCTTTGCCCCGGTTTTGGGAATAGTTTTGGTGCAAACTGTGCACCGGAGCGAAGTATTAAAGATTAGAAGAAAGCCCCAAGAGAACATTACTGGTTGGATAGCAGCCAGTGCAGTCTCTATTCTTATGATTTGGTTTGCTGTGGGGGTTTTTAGCTTTTTCCCCAACGTCATTGTAAGCGGTAGCATGTCCCCTGCCATTGAAATCGGCGATGTAGTAATAGTTGAAAAAATACACCCTGAAGAAGCAGCAAAAAAAGTAAAGGTAGGAGATGTGATTCAGTTTCGGGATGAAGACATTAAAGTTACTCACCGGGTAATAGATATCGAAGAAGACGATAGAGGGTTGCCCCTTTTTATTACCCAGGGGGATGATAATCCTGGGCCGGACAGCGATCCTGTGGAGGCAGATCAATTTGTGGGCAAAGTAGAGACAGTAATACCCAAGGTAGGTTGGGCAACTATCATGATGAGAAGTGCCGGTTCCAGTAATGAGATAGAAGGATAAGTCTTAATTTAGAATTTATATATGAGCCGGTAAAATATTATTGGAGAGGAGACAATGATGAAAAAACGAAAGCTTAAAAAAAACATTAGGCACACATTGACAGCATTACTGGTTCTTTTCTTAGTAGGCTTAGGAGGAGGGCTTGCCTGGAGCTTTTCCGAGTCTATTGAGCAAGAAGAAGAATACACTGCCTACTCTTATACCCAAAATGCGGAAGTAGATTATCGGGTCCAGATGAAAAGCGGGGAATTTTTTGAAGAAGAATTAAAAGAACCGGGCAAGGCGTACCTTTCTGAACTAACTGAAAGTATCATGGCAGATTTGCACTACCATTTTGAGGGGGAAGAGAAAGCGAAAATAAGCGGCACTTATGCGGCTAACGCTACTTTAGAGGCTTTAACAAGTGGAGAAGAACAGCGGGAAGTGTGGCAGAAGGATTTTACCCTAGTGGATTCTCGGGAATTTAGCTATGCAGAAAAAAGCTTTACCTTGCAGGAAGAAATAGAGATTCCATTCGCTGAATATAGGGATATTGCTGAAAAGATAAAGGATCACACTAATTATAATCCAGGAAAGCTAAACTTGAATGTAGAGTTTGATGTAGAAATAGAAGTGGAAACTGATAGTGGCTCTGAAACTAAGGAGCTTAACCCTAGCATGATAATAAATATGAGAGGTAGTACCTTTGTAGTGGAAGGAAATCTTGCTGAAAATAACTCAAGCGGAGTCACTGCTACCAGAATAGTAAAAGCTACAGATTTAAAGCAAGCCAGGATTGGGTTTGCTGTTTCCGCTGCTCTGGTAGGCATAGTGTTGGTGGGCTTTATGACGCTAACTTATCCGGTAAAGGAGAGAGTTTCACCTCAAGAACGAAAAGTAGCCCGCTTGTTACAAAAACACCAAGAACGTATTGTAACCTTATCAAGTAAACCGGGGGTTTACATGGAACAGAACGTGGCGGTAGATACTTTTGAGGATTTGCTCAAAGTTGCTGATGAATTGCAAAAACCCATTTTTTATTATCAAGTCCGGGGTGAACTAGAAACAAAGCATATATTCTTGGTTTTTGAAAAAAATAGTTCATATAAGTATCGGTTGACAAGATAATTTAAAATTTGTAAATATAATTTCCCAAATTTTAGTGGCAATAATAATCATAATCACAGGCAAGCAGGCATGGGGACGGTTCCAGGCACGGGGACGGTTCTTCTGCCTGTGCCTGTTTTGACAATAAATTGTTAAATAATGGTGGGACAAGGGACCTGTCCCCTAGTCCCATTCCAAACCGTTTCTTTGCCTGTGTGGTTAGCCTACTAGCTGGGGTAAAAAGGTGGCTATTTCCGGCCAGGTGATTAACAGGGCCAGGCACAATACTATGGCGACCAAGAAAGGCCAAATACCTTTAAAGATTGTTTCTAAAGGCACTTCCTGGGCCACTCCTTTTACAATGTAAACATTCATCCCCACTGGCGGGGTAATTACTCCCATGGCTACTACCATGACTATTATTACGCCGAACCAAATCGGATCGTAACCTAGAACCTCAACAGCTACCGGATAAAAAATAGGAATGGTTAGCAGAATTAGAGCCAGGGCATCGATGAAACAGCCCAATACCAGGTATATCAGCAGTATGAGGGCTATGATGGCAAAACCGGGTAACTCCAGGCTGCCGGCCCAATCGGCCAGTTCAAAAGGGATGCGGCTCAAGGTAATAAAACGGCCAAAAATGGTAGCACCTGCTACCAGCAGCATGATCATGGCGCTAGTGCGGGTGGTATCAATAAGGGATTTGCGCAGTATATCCCAGGATACTTTTTTCTGGATGGCAGTTACCAGCAGCACCCCAGCAACACCCACTGCTCCGGCTTCAGTGGGTGTGAACCAGCCGGCAAAGAGCCCACCCAGCGAAATGGCAAAAATGATTAATACCTCCAGCAATCCGCCATGCAAAGCTTTGAAGCGCTCACCCCAGCTCGCCTTGAAACCGGGAGGCCCAAGGGTTCGGTTTCGAGAGGCAACGATGAAAATAGTAACCATATAAAACAACATTAACAACAAGCCGGGTATGATACCGGCCAGGAAAAGATTTCCCACTGAATGACCGGTGGCAATACCATACACTATAAAAATCACACTGGGCGGAATCAGCACCCCCAGTGCGCCGCCAGCGGCAACACTGGCAGTAGAGAGGGAGCGGGCATAATTGTATTTATCCATTTCCGGCAGGGCGATAGCTCCGATGGTGGCGGCAGTGGCTGTATTGGAACCACACACAGCCCCAAATACGGCGCAGGTACCCTGAGTGGCAATGGCCAGGCCGCCGGGAAGATGTCCCAGCATTTTGTAAGCAAAATCATATAGCCGAGTGCCAATGCCGGAATGAAAAGCCAAAAACCCCATCCAGACGAACATGGGAATTACGCTCAGTGAATAAGAAGAAAAAGTTTGAAACAGCTCACTGGAGAGCATGGAGTAAGCTGAGGTAGGTGTGGATACTGCTCCAAAGCCCACCAACCCCACCAGAGTCATGGCATAAGCAATGGGCATGCGTAGAATGAGCAGTATAAAAAAAGCGATAATGCCCAGTATACCAATCTCAGTTGGGCTCACCTTTGATCACCTCCACCGCTTATGGCTTCAATAAGCCGGAGAGCATTGACCAAAGCTAATAATAAAAAGCCCAACGCTACCAGGAAAATGAAAGGATAAAAGGGTAGCTGCAGGGTGCTGGATACGATTCCCGTAGATAGCATCTGATTAGCGTGCAGAACCAGATGCCAGGAGACTAGGCCCAGCAAAACAGTTGCCGGTAAGTAAACAATAATATCCACAACTGTCTGGGCTCGGAAAGGAAGTCGATCGACTAAAAAGCCTACGGCAATATGGCTATTTTGAACTGCACAATGGGCCAAAGAGAGACCGATAGCCGCTGCCGTTAAATAGCCAACCAACTCGTAAGTCCCGGTAATAGGGTTGTCGAATGCTACTCGCATAAAAACATTGGCAACTACCAATGCTGCTACTGCCATCAATATAAAACCAGCCAGAAAATCCACTCCTCTGGCGGCTTTATATACTGCCTGCTTGATTGTTTCCATTTACTTAGGCCATCCTTTTTGCTTTAAATATAACTGTTAGTAGCAATGTATTAATTTCAATCAGTTTGCTTCGTCATATTCCTCAGCGTAAGTTTCTGCCAGTTCTTGCACCATTTCCAGTATTTCTGCACCATCATGTCCGGCAGCTTCCATATTCTCTTTATATTTTTCCTGAATGGGTTGCACCTTTTCAATCCAGCGCTCGGCTTCACTTTCGCTGAGTTCAATTAGTTCCTGTCCGGTTTCTTCTACCGCCCATTCCCAGGCGGAGCTGTTCTGTTCATCCCACAGACTGCAGGCCACTTCCTCAAAAAAGGCCTCGTTTACTTCTTCAATGGTAGTTTGAATATCTGCAGGCAAACGGTCCCACTTCTCCTGATTCATGGTTACAAAAAAGAGCGTGTTATAAAGAAAAGGAGTGCGGGTTAAGTAGTCGGTTACCTCGCCGTGGTTCCAGCCTTCTAAAACTTCTACCGGCGAAAGGTTGCCCTGCACCATGCCGCGGGCTAAAGCTTCATAAGCTTCGGATTGGGGCATGGCATCGGGGGTGGCTCCCAACTCTTCCAATGTTTCGGCGCTTAACCCGGTGGCTCTGATATTCATGCCCTGCAAATCCTCCAGGTTGTTAACGGGAGTGGTAGTAAACAGATCTCCCGGGCCGGTGGCTAACACAAACATAAGTTGGGTATCTTGCACTTCTTCCGGGTCTAACTTCTGAATGCCTTCCCAGGCCGTTTTACTGGCAGCCCAGGAAGTTTCATAAACAATGCCGGGCAATTCAAATGCTTCTAAAACCGGGAATCGTCCCCGGGTATAGGAAAAGCAGGATAGCCCAATATCTGCTATGCCACTGGTTACCGCATTGTATATTTCATCGGCATCACTCAATGTTTCACCGGGATAACTGGTGATTGTAACCCTGCCATCGGTGGCCTCATTAATTTCCTGGGCCCACCCCTGCACCAACTCTGTTTCCGCAGGATGATTAGCCGGGAAAAAATGAGCCAACGAAAACTCAAAGGTTTCCTGCTCACCGCTTTCCGGTTCTCCGTCACAGCCCCCCACTAAAATCGCACCAGTAAACAAAATGATTAACAGCAAACATTTTTTTAACAAAATTTCCGCTCTCCCCTCAATATTATTGGTCATGCTATGAAAAAACGCTTTCATCTAACTTTGCCGGCTCTCGCTCTTAGTCATCTCATTCTTGTGAGCATAATCTATCAAGCAATGTAAACCAGCAATGATAATATTAATTTCGTCACCAACCTGTTTAATCCTTTAAAGAATCAACTTATTATTGGATTGATTTATTGAGTAGAGTCCGTATAATTGTGGGAAGGCAAAAGAACTGGTCTGACCCCCAAACCGTCCCCTTGTCTGCCCCGGTGTGATCCCCTTGCCTGTCCTGAAAATTCGTGGTAATATTTAATCATCAAAAACAAATTCTTACAGCTCGGAGTTATTCTTTTAGCAGCCCTTCTTATTTATAAATATTCCAGGCAAGGAGTGAAAAAAGTGAATATCGGGATAATTGTCTACTCCAAAACGGGCAATACTCTGTCCGCAGCCCAAAAGTTGCAGGAGAAGATAGTTGTGGATGGTCATGTTGTCAATATTGAGCAGATTACCGTTGCCGGCGAAGTCTCTCCCGGGAAGAAAGACTTTCAGTTTACGGCTATGCCCGACCCAAACTCTTATGAGGCCATTGTCTTTGGAACTCCGGTACACGCGTTTTCACTCTGTTCAGTGATGGAAGATTACCTAAAGCAGCTGACCTCTTTGGAAGGTAAGAAAGTGGCTTTTCTGGTCACCAAACAGCTGCCTTTTAACTGGACGGGGGGAAACCGGACTGTGGGCCAGATGAAAAAGCTCTGTGAAGATAAGGGCGCGGAAACCTTGGGTGCCGGGATTGTAATCTGCTCTGAATCTCGGCGGGAAACGACTGAAAAAAAAGCGTTGGAAAGTCTCAGTAAACTATTTTAGATTTTTAGTTTTTAGTTTTTAGATTAGAAAGTTTGGTGAGGAGAAAATTTACATGAAAAAACGGAGAAAAACGGTCCTGGTGGTCTTGGCTGTAATCGCTGTGCTGGTAATAATCGCGGTCGGTGCTATGCAGAGGCTTGAATCCAACATGGAAGAACTAAGGGAGCTTACCTTCGAAAAGATTGATTTATCCTCTATGGAAGATGGCAACTACACCGGCAGTTTCAGTTCCTTCCCGGTTGCCGCTGAGGTTCAGGTTACAATTGAAGAGCAGGCTATAACAAAAGTTGAGCTACTGGAGCATAGCCATGGCATGGGTGAAGATGCCGAGGTTCTGCCGGCGATAGTGGAAGAAGCCCGAAATCTGGATGTGGATGTTATATCCGGAGCTACGTACAGCAGCATTGTTATTCTAAAAGCCATAGAAGATGCGCTCATATATGAGCAGGAAGATGTTAATGGCCGCAGCAGTTAAGAGTAGGCAGGGGCACAGGCAAAAGAACCGACCCCTTGCACCTTTTATACTTCTACTTCTTTCTCCCGCAACAACCTCCCCGAATAAGGACAGATATCCAAAAGCGAATACTGTTCGCCCAACTCCTGTTTTATTTCTTCTTCCAGTTCCAGTTTTAACCTTTCAATAGCTTCCCACTCTTTGTGCTGTTCTTTTTTCAAGGCATCCATTTTAATCTGATATTCTTCGAGGGCTTTCCTTGCCTTTAACGAAAATTCCTGACTCATTTTATTGCGAGTTCTATCAAAAAGCCTCAGGCGTGCAAGCAGTAGAAAACTTAAGCATTTTTCCGGCTTACTTTCGTCATATTTTTCCCTTTCAGTCATATCAATCACCTCCCTAAGCAGCAAGTAATTTTATATACTTAATGTTTACAGTTTTTTTTAATATGATACCAGGCCGGGAAGAATCAAGAATACAGCAAAACATCATTATCCTCTCTATGGTTACTTGGTTTAATTTTAAAGATAAGCGGGGAAAATATATAGAAAATCAAAGGTAAGAGGATTTATGTACTTTGAACAATTTGAAAGTATCGCCCGCCAACTACTCTTCGTTCTGGTACTGATATTGGAATTCTATGGTGCAATTGTAATTATTATCTCTTCCCACCAAGTTCTTTTTTATTATCTTCAACATATTCAAAAACCAAACAAGGGATTGAGGTTAAACTTCGCCCGGCACCTGGCCTTAGGCCTGGAATTTCTTTTAGCTGCGGAAATTATTCGCACTATAACTGTTAGAGGCTGGGGTGAATTAAAGATCCTGGTAATCATCCTGGTTATTCGTGCTTTTCTGGCCGGACTTATTCTTTGGGAGATCAAACAGGAGCACAACTTAGAAGGTGAAGATTAGTTTAAGTTACAGGCAAAGGCAGGCAAAAGAACCGTCCCATTGCCTGCCCTTGCCTGCTTGGCGGAGAGAGTGGGATTCGAACCCACGGACGGGATTACCGTCACTCGATTTCGAGTCGAGCGCCTTCGTCCACTCGGCCATCTCTCCGCGTTTAATTTGATCCAGTATCAGTGTAACATACAAAGTCGCTTCTGTCAGCCACCATCAAATCCATCCGCTCTTGTTCATGCTCTTGCTCATGTTCTTGCTTCAGTTTTTGTTCTCTCCTAAATTATAGGTCATAAAAGGCAGCCTAAGTTTATTCTTCGTCTGGCGCTTGCCCTCTTGCCTTCCTTTGTTCATGAAGGTCTTCAATTATATCTTCATGGTACTTACCGTTTAGTTTATAATACTTCATATAAATAAGAGCTGCCGGGATAACAAAGGAAATTGGCAGTGTGAATAGAGAGAATATAATAGCGTTTTCACCAAATTCTGTCACTGCCTGGGTGGGGATCCCTTCGGGGTCCAGGGTGGGTATGTTGCCAATCCTCAAAGTAATGCCTATGATGACTGAAGTAAAGGCACCAGCAAACTTGTATAGGAAACACTGAGCGGAGAAAATGATATTTTCGGTTCGATACCCGTTTTTCCATTCTCCGTAATCTACCACATCAGCCAGCATTACCGTGGAGCCCACTGCAGCAATCCCCAGGGCAAAGAAAACCAGCCAACCGCCTATAAAAACGGGCACCAACAAATATGGATGCTCAGGAAAGACATAGGAAAAAAACGACATAATAGCAAAACCAAGGACGGTAATGGCCATGGCAAATAGATAGATGCTGCGGCGGCCAAATTTATTGGCCAGCAAGGGATAAGCCAACATGGAAACACCGGCACCACCGGCTCCCCCAACCAGCAGGAAAAGGGACATAAGCTCCACTCTGTTCAGAACAATCTGAAAATAATAAACTCCGGCCATGCTCATAACCTGGCTGGACAAATAAAATAAACCAAAGGTAAAGATGTAGGCCAACAATTGATCATTCTGGCTAAACACCTTAAATATGCCCCGGAAACTAATCTTTTCGGTGGGAATGACAATTCGCTCTCTGGTGAAAGTAATAGTAAATAGCATGGTAAAAACACACAAGATAGCAGAAATAAAGCCTATGTTTAAAAAGTTTTCCATGCTCCAGTCATCACCTATTAAAATGGGAACCAAAACGCCCGCTAAAGCCGTGCCCCCGTAGGAAAAAAGCCTGGCCAGGGAGGAAATGACATTGCGTTCATCCTTGGTAGCAGATATGGCCGGTATCAGTGACCAGTAAGGGATGTCCATGAGTGTGTAGGTAATGCCCCATAAAAGATACATGGTGAAGTAAAAATAATATTTTCCCAGAAGGGACAAATCAAACCCGGAGAACATTAAAACAAGGATGGTTGCATTAAGAAGAACACCAATAGCCATCCACGGTCGAAATTTGCCCCAGCGAGTCCTGGTGTTATCCACGAGTGTGCCCATCAGAGGATCATTGATGCCGTCAAAAACCCGGGCAGCAAAGAAAAAGAAACCAGTAATCAGCGGATCCAAGCCCACTACCTGGTTCAAAAAAATGGTGTAAAAGCTAAAAGTCACACCATAGACAAAATCTTTTCCCACACCACCGAAACTGTAAGCAATTTTCTCCGCGAATGGTACATCTAACGATCTTGCCAAATCACACCCATCCTCTACCCGGCCAGTTTTGTAAATTTTATGCTTCTTTTTGTCGAACTAACTAAATTAATTTACCACAACTTCTGAGTTTTCGTCAAATTGACCCGGAGGGCAAATTTGATCGGAGGACGAGAAAGAGCAATATAACGATTTGGGAGATTTAACAATAAGCAAAGTGAAGATTAATGCTTCATATACTGGAGTTTCCAAAATGATTACAGATAAATTGTAAAAAAAAGGTGGGACAAGGAACCTGTCCCCTCGTCCCACCTGAATGATATTAACTTTTATTCAACAACGTCAGTAGTTACATCAACAAATGTATTGTCATAGTAATTAACGTTAGGCTTAAATATTTCAATTCCAACGCTTGCAT
>PWGT01000181.1 GCA_003554535.1 Syntrophomonadaceae bacterium
CCAACAACGTCCGTATCCTTTTTCATCATGGCTTCCAGGGCACGCTGCACAGGATCTATGGCCAGGATAAAGCAGTTTTTTTCCAGGACCTGCTCCGGCATATCCCCGGTCCGTTTAACCATTTCTTCAGATTTGGTCAGTTCGAGCAGCTTGGTTCCCCGGTCTACCCCGAGCAGGTTTTTCACGAAATCATTAACCGGATTAGCCAGTATTTCCATCGGGGTGCCATGTTGGACCAGCTTACCCTTGTTCATAATCACGATGTGATCACCCATTTTGATAGCTTCGTTTATATCGTGAGTTACAAAGCAGATTGTTTTTTTCATTTCTTTTTGCAGCTTCAGGAATTCGTCCTGGAGCTTTTCTCTAAGGATTGGATCCACTGCACCGAAAGGTTCGTCCATCAGCATAATCGGGGGATCGGCGGCCAGTGCTCTGGCGACTCCTACACGCTGCATCATTCCACCGCTAAGCTGGTAAGGATACTTTTTGCTAACCTTATCCGGTTCCAGGCCGACCATCTCTAAAAGATATTTCACCCGGGGTTTAATTTTGTTTTCCGGCCACTTGAGCAAGCGGGGAACAAGGGCTACATTCTGCTCAATGGTCCGGTGGGGCATCAAACCAATCTGCTGGATTACGTAGCCGATTTCCCGGCGCAATTGGTCTGGGTTGACGCCCAAATCTTTCACTTTTTGTCCGTTGATATAGATATCACCGTCTGTAGGTTCCAAAAGGCGGTTAATCATGCGAAGGATAGTGGTTTTTCCACACCCGGAAGGGCCGACAAATACACATATGTTCCCTTCGTTAATCTCAAAACTTATTTCGTTGACCGCCGGAGTAACAGTACCGGGAAATACCTTTTTAACGTTAACTAATTTAATCAAAGCTGTATAATTCTCCAATCTCACTATTATAAGATCATGCTAAAATTATAGTTCCTCTTTATTTCTAAGCCCCGGTGAAGTAATCCTGTGTTCTATTTTTCCCAGCACATAATCCATAATTACGGCAATGATGGAAACTAGGATGGCGCCGGCAATAATCATATCTGCGCTTTCTCGGGCTATTCCGTGGTGGATAAAGCGCCCTAAATTTCTTTCCCCAATATAGGTGGCTACAGTGGCAATACCGGTAATCATGACCACAGTAATTCTAATGCCCGCAAATATAACCGGCCAGGCTATGGGGATCTGAATCTGAAAAAGAATTTGCCTGGCTGACATACCCATTCCTCTCCCGGCCTCGATTATGGGCCATTCTACCGATTTAATACCCCGGTAAACATTGCGCACCATGGGCATCATCGCATACAGAACAAGGGCCAGGGTTGCCGAGGTTCTGCCCAGACCTAACATGGGGATGGTAATAAAAACCCCAAACATTGATATGCTCGGAATTACAAAAAGGATGTTGCCTATTCCAAAGGCAGTGTTGGCCAGTTTCTCATACCGACTAATCAATAAACCAAGGGAAATCCATAGGATTAAGGAAAAGATAGTAACAGTGAGGACAAGTGAAAAGTGATTCAAGCTATATTCCAAAACTTGATCGAAACGACGAAAGATGAAACTGACAAACCCCAAGTATTCTTCGTAAAAGTAGACAAACCATCTGAATCCGCTGTTTAATAACATCATCAAAAAACTCCCAATAAGTTATTTTGATAAATGTAATTGTTATTAATTTAAGCTTGCTCATAATAATATAGAACCCTCCTGGTGAAGTCAAGAATAATTAAGCGGCAACATACATTGACAGGGAGAATGACTTGGGGTAAAATTAAAAAAAATAAGGCAAGGCTTTTTGCAAACTCATTGCTCACAGGTAAAAGTCTTAAGAGGGCACGGGAATTATATTTCCGTGCATTTTTATTTAAGAATTATTTTGCTGTTTTATAGGTTACATATTTCAGTGTAGAAGAACTATTTTCTTAAACAGTTACGGGGTTGATCTTGTGAAAATAGCTTATGCAAAAACTAGTGATGCTATCGGGAAAGTCCTTTCTCATGATGTTACTCGTATTGTTCAGGGTAAGTGTAAAGGGCCTGCATTTAAAAAAGGACATGTGATAAAGGAAGAGGATGTCCCACAATTATTGGATATAGGTAAAGAACATATTTATTTTTTAGAACTGGAAGAAGACGAAGTTCACGAAAATGAAGCAGGCTTAGCTCTTGCTGAAGCATTGGCGGGAGAAGGCTTGCGTTTTGAAGGTCCTTCGGAAGGCAGAGGGGATCTTGTTGCAGAGCATGACGGATTATTAAAAGTGGACAAAGAAAGCCTGTACAAAATAAACAGGTTAAAAGATGTTGCTGCGGCAAGCTTACATACTAATAGTCCGGTTAAAAAAGGAGAAAGTGTTGCCGGAATGAGGGTAATTCCTTTGGCTGTTAATAGAAAAATTTTGCAAGAAGTTGAAGATATATGTTCCGCTTATACATCTGTAATAAAAGTACATGCTTACCGGTCTTACAAAATAGGAGCCGTTATTACCGGAAAAGAAATTTATGACAAAAGGGTAAAAGATGCTTTCGCACCTGCATTGAAAGATAAACTGAATTTATATGGCCTGGATGAGCCTCAGATTCAATACGTTCCAGATAATTCAAAGATTATTGCTGAAACAATCCAACAACTTTTAGGTGAAGAACATGATTTTATAATAGTGACCGGGGGTATGTCTGTTGACCCGGACGATGTTACGCCTATAGGGATTAGGGAAAGCGGGGCAGAAATTGAAGAATACGGGATTCCTGTTTTGCCTGGTGCTATGTTTCTTTTGGCTTACCATGAAGGCACACCTGTAGTAGGGGTGCCTGCTTGTGGCATGTTTTATCATTCAACTGCATTTGATTTAATCTTTCCGCGATTGCTAGCAGGGGATGTAATCTGTGCTGATGATCTGGCAGCTCTTGGCCATGGTGGCTTTTGTCGGCGTTGTGAAAAATGCAATTTTCCCCACTGTTCATTTGGAAAATAGGAGCAATTTTTTAGGAATAAATTTCTCAATCGAATATATATTGAACTTTCATTAGAAAATAAACGTTCTAATAAGATTTTTAGGTAGTAAGGTGATTTTAGAAGCTAATTATAGATATGGAGCTGCCTGGTAACACTTGACGAAGAGAGATATATGTTATAATATCTAACCATAGTAAAAATTTGCAGGATAAAATATATTTTTACAATAAAAATCATGCTTGAACCGCCACTGAAGTAGTAGATATTAGCTTTCAGGTATAAGGCTTACAGGAAATTAAGAAGATTAAAATAGAATAAATAAGCTTAAAAAAGCTAAAGACGATAGATGTAAGGGGCTATGACACATAGCCTCTTTTTGTTTTTTTAAGGAATTAACTTTTAGCGAAAAAGGAGTTAATCATAAGATGCACTTAAATACGAAACAAACCAAAAGCTTGAACCAACTAGTGGAACTTAACGGCAATTCACTGACGCTGGAAGATGTTATTGATGTGGCAAGGCATAAAGCTAAGGTAAGTTTGTCAGAAGAAGCAATGGAAAAAACCGCCGATTCCAGAAGATATATCG
>PWGT01000124.1 GCA_003554535.1 Syntrophomonadaceae bacterium
CTCATAAGGTTCATGAGGCCCAAAGACCCAATTATCACTACGACTAAGGATTTTCCAGGGTTCTTCCAGATCCAAAAGGGCCAACCCCACACGGTACAAACTTCCAGAGACTGTTCTTCGCACACCATGATAAATTACCAGCCATCCTTCCGGTGTTTCAATGGGAGGCGGCCCCAGGCCTACTCGACTGCTATCCCACCATCCGGGCCTAACCGGGATTAATACTTTGTGATCTCCCCAGTATGTTAGATCCGGCGAAGAGGCAATCCAAATATGAGCTTCTCCCCTAATAATAGGCCTGTGAATCAACACATAATTTCCGTTTATCAAGCGGGGAAACAGAGCAGCATCTTTATCCTCTGGGGGAAGCATGGTCCCCCGTTTTTTAAACTTTTTAAAATCTCTGGTTGTTGCCAGGGATACCATAGGGCCATCTTTAGAAAAAGAAACATAGGTAATAGCATACTCCTGGGTATCTTCAAGCCAGACTACTCGGGGATCTTCTATGCCCCAATGTTCTTCATTGATTTCATCTTCAGGTTCCAGGCTGGGAGCTTCATCAATTTGCCAATTAGTTATACCATCTTTGCTCCGGGCAATAGTTAAATGAGAAAAACCGCGCATATCTTCCACTCTTACCAGTAATATAACTTGGCCATCGTGTATAATTGCAGCCGGGTTAAAAGTGGCATTGGCCATGTAGGGCCATTTATCAGGTGTTAAAATAGGGTTTGCCGGATTTCGTTTAAAATAATCAAAGGGTACCTGGTGTTTGTCAGGGCTCATTTTCTACCTTCCTTTCAATTATGATATTTTTTAAAACTTTTCTTTGTTTTGCTTTAAATCATCCATTTGAAGCTCAATTGTAAGTGCTATAATTTAGTTGAAATTATTTTGTAGATTTGTGCAGGCCAAAACCGCAATTTGCGAGTTTAATTAAGATTATACGCATAAATTCTGAACATTTTATAAACATTTACTGAAATTTTATTGCTTAAGAAACCGGAATTGCTAAGATTAATGGTAATGTAAATAATACCTGTATTTGCATAATGGATATTGGGCATTTGAAAGAGTTTTGTTATAATATGAGAACCAAGTTAAAATATTTACCCACAAGCTGATGGAGAGCCTTTATGAAAAGATATGCTAAAAATGTGTTAAAAATAATAAGCGCTCTGGAAGTAATGCTGGCTATAGTTATAATAGCTGCAGTATTAATTCATGGTTTTGGATTATTTCTAGAAACCTATGCAGAGATTAAAGATGGCTCTTTTATTTTTATAGAAGAGTTTATTTCAGATATTCTATTGCTGGTTATAGGGCTGGAATTAGCAATTGTTTTAATCAGGCACACACCGGAAAGTGTCCTTCAGGTAATGATTTTTGCAGTAGCTCGCAAGACTTTGATATACACTGAAGAACCTTATGAACTTATAATTGGAGTTGTGGCTCTGGGTGGGCTTTTTGCTATTAAGAAATATTTATGCGATTCAAAAGAAAAAAGTGAAGATACTTTTTGATAGATTGGGTTCCCATTTTATGCAACTGCAACATTTACCTATAACAATCTACTCAAATAAAAATATTCTACCCCTTTCAGGCATTTTGGACAAATACATTTATGCCTAAAAAGGGTAGAGTCATAATTCCCGAATTGGGATTTAAGGCTGAGCCTGCCGGAGAAAGGGGTAGAAAGCCGGCAACCCATCCGGGAAACTTATGAGCTTCCAAAAGCAATTTGGCTAGATATTAAAAAAGCTTCAACTCTTTTTGCAGAAAGAATTAAAGCTTTACTCGGCCAAATATTTAGCACCGCGATTAGCTTACCCTTCTTTCCCGCGAAGAAGGTAGTTAAGCAATGGCAACGAGCAGGTCTCCTGGCTTGCGGATCATAGCTAATTTTCGCCTTCCCAAGTAAATTTTACCCAGTGGCTTTTGTGAAAACTCGCTCCCCGCTTACAGTGGCGCGACCGCCCAGGACTTCCACCTGGTTCCCTAATTAAGCACTCGCTACCTTAATATTCAATTATCTTGTTAATTATACTAACACTTAATAGACTACAGGTCAAACAAAATTATAAATTTGGTAATTTATTCATCAAGCTTTTTCTGTAACAGTTCATTAACTAATTGCGGGTTGGCCTTGCCGGATGTAGCTTTCATAATTTGTCCTACCAGATACCCCATGGCTTTTTTCTTCCCTGATTTGTAGTCATTAACCGAAGAAGGATTGTCTTCTATTACTCTATCTACAATTTCTTCTAGTTGGCTTTCATCGCTAATCTGTTGCATCCCTTCTTCTTCTACGATATTGCCAGGAGATTTTCCACTTTGAAAACTCTTCTCTAAAACTTCTTTTCCTATCTTGCCACTTATATCTCCATTATCTATTAATTTTAATAGTTCAACCATATAGTTAGGCTTGAACGTCACATCTTTAATATCCGACCCTTCTGCATTTACAAGAGACAAAAAATCACCCATTAACCAGTTGCTTAAATTTTTAGGGTGAGGGTATTTCTGCAGGCACTCTTCAAAGTAGTTTGCCAGGTCGGGGTCTGCAGTTATAACTCCGGCATCATATTGAGGCAAACCATATTCATTTACATATCGCTTTATCTTTTCTCCTGCAAATTCCGGCATATTAGATTTAGTTTCCTCAATCAAAGATATATTTAAATCTACAGGTGCCAGTTCAGGATCAACAAAACACCTGTAATCATGTGCTTCTAGTTTGTCACGCATGAGAATGGTTTCTTCTTTAGTTTCATCCCATCTTCTAGTTTGCGGAATTACTTCTTCCCCTTTATCTAAAATCTTTGACTGGCGATCGATTTCAAATTCCAAAGCCTTTTCCACAGCTCTAAAGGAATTCATATTCTTTAATTCCACTTTTGAGCCATACGCAGTACTGCCCATGGGACGCAGAGAAATATTGGAGTCACAACGCAAACTTCCTTCTTCCATTTTACAATCTGAAACCCCTGCATACTGCATCATACTTTTTAAATTTTCCAGATAAAGCCGGGCTTCTTCAGAAGACCTTATATCTGGCTCGCTAACAATTTCAATTAATGGAACTCCTGCCCGGTTATAATCAACCATGGAATAATCCCCTGCAGGAGCATGTACGAGCTTACCCGCATCCTCTTCCATATGGACACGAGTAATACCTACCCGTTTTTGCCCACTTTCAGTTTCTATCTCCATAACTCCATTGCTACCTAAAGGTATATAATACTGCGATATTTGATACCCTTTAGGGATATCCGGATAAAAATAATTTTTGCGATCAAATCGACTATGCATGGCAACTTCGCAATTTAAAGCGAGAGAAGCTTTCAATGCTTGTTTAACAGCAAAACTATTTAATAACGGCATAGTTCCCGGAAAACCCAAACAAACCTCGCACACATTGGTATTTGGCTGCGAAGAGAATGAATTGGGACAGCTACAAAATAGTTTGCTTTCTGTATGTAATTCCACATGAACTTCCATCCCTATAACTACC
>PWGT01000177.1 GCA_003554535.1 Syntrophomonadaceae bacterium
CCCACCGTAAAACTGTACTGTCAGGAGGGAGAACTTTTAGATCAAACTTCTATCAGGATTAGTATAATAGAAGAATTGGCAGGGCCTTCGGAAACGGAGGAAACGGAGGAACGTTATAGCGTACCCGATGACCGTGATTATTTTGACGAAGGCTATGTCTTGACTGACAACCTGACCGGCCTGATGTGGGCCATGAGTGACGATACCCACCGTTACGGGAGAGATTTGGAAAGTGCCAAAAACTACGTCGAAAACCTGACCATAGGAGGTTACACTGACTGGCGTGTACCGACCAGAGAGGAACTGGAAAGTCTGGGCCGGGAGCACGGTTTCCAGGGTGGTGAATGGACTCTTTCAGTGATGGATCCTCCTTTTAACCTTATTTCAAGGCATAGCTACTGGACCAGCACTTATAAAGAAGATTCTACCTGGCAGGTGTGGACCATAGAAATGGTCTACGGCATGGGAAAATATAGATCAGATGCTTACAACCGTTTTGTATTTCCGGTCCGCGGGCCTTAAGGTGGTAGATCTATCGATAATCAATAGATGGGACCTTACAGCTGGGATCAGCTGGTATGTTTTGCCAAAGAAGGGGGCATCACACCCGCAGATTACTTGTGGAATCGAGAGTTAGTTGACTGGGACACAAGCACACACAAGCACACAAGGGGTCAGGTCTTGAAAGCACACAAGGGGTCAGGTCTTGAAATATTATATTTTTGGTAACTACTGATATGGAAGTGCGTGTCAACCCCAAATTTGCAATCCGTGGTTTTTACGCTTTTCCAACTCTGCAGCTGCAACTCTGCAGCTGCCATTTTTCCACCTATCTGCCTTTAAGAAACATAAGGTATTATCCAGCAGGAGCTCCGTCGCGCCCCTTAAAAGGCGCGACGGATAAGGCTTCTGCCCATAAGTTTTTTTTCAGGCATCCAGGCCAATATTGTGAGGGCCCACAAGGGGTCAGGTCTTGAAACACACAAGGGGTCAGGTCTTGAAATATTATATTTTTGCTTCATTTTTTGAATTACTTTGCTAACTGTCGTGTAATGAATACCCAGGAAATCCGAGACCTCTTTTAGGGGGTATCCAGGTGTATCCATATTTAACGTGCGCGTCATAAATCTTTTCAAAATACCGCCATTTTAGGCCGGCATTGACAAAGTATGGCAGGAGGATGATTTTATTAATCCAGGTACTGTTTTGCAATGGTTTGAGCATAGGTTGCTATATCAGGAAGGTTGTTTTGTAATATACCGTAAATGATTTCTGGATCAACTTTTATATAATCATGGACAACCACATTGCGAAACTGGGCCATCCTTTTTAATTTATCCGTCAAATCTAATGGTATAATGCTGTTTTCTTGGAGTACTTGAAAGCAGTCTTTGTTGTCAACCGGCTCTCTTAAACCTTGATAAGAAATCAGATGATGGGCTATGTCCAAGCACGCTTCTATGGCCATTTGTAATGTTCTTTCGGTGTAGCGCCTAATTACTTTATCTTTCTGGTAGTCCGTTAGATTTTTATTTTCTTTTATTTCTTCTAAATCGCTTAAGTATTCTTCCAGGTTGGTTATAATATTTACTAAAATATTCTTATCTATCATCACCGTAATTCTCCTTTAACCTTTTGATAGCCTGATTTCGGTATTGAAAGTAGAAATGCATTTGATCGAAGTAGCGTTTACGGTGATTGACTTCAAAGTTTACTCTGGCAGAAGTGTTTTTGTCTAACAATAATACTTTGTTTTTCATTATTTGGTGTATAAAGTAATCGTCAGCACTTCGTAAATCCGCCAAATCAACAGGTGCTTGAACCAGTTCTTCCAATTCATTGGTGAGATGTAATTTTAATTCAAAGCGGTGAAAGGTGTCTAAACCTTCCCGGAAAAGCACTGCCAGATCAAGGTCACTGCTTTTTCTAGCATGTTTTTTAACAATTGAACCAAATAAATAAACAGTCCAAACTTCTTCATACGTCATCAAATGAGATTTGATTTTATCTAAGTATTTTTTTTCATTTATTTTGCTACCTGTATTCAAGATATAACTAACCTGCTTTCTATTACTTTAGTTTAGCTTGATTTAGTGATCTTGAGTAAATTATAGATGTTAATCAATAATATGGCAACCCATTTCTGTTGGGGTTGCAAAAATTACCTTAACCTTCCTTTAATATGTAGGTTTTATATTGATGGTAAGAATGCATGAGATCTACTTTAGGTTATGTTCATAGAAGCAGGAAACCATCCAATTCTATAAGGGGTAGGCAGGTGTTTTACTTGTTCTCTACCTTGAAAGGTACCGTTAAAACTGGGGTTTGATCCAGCTCCAAAGTAACCTGGTAATCACCGGTTTTCCAGTTATAGGGGGGTTGGAGGATGCTAAAGTGGGTCCGGTTATCGCCACGTGACAGCTCTTTGTCGTATCCAACCAGGCGTATTTTTTCTTGATAAGCACCTTCTTGCTCCTGCTTCTGCTCCTGCTCCTGAGCGCCTTCCACCGTATCCTGACTTATTTCACCTGAAGGCATATACCACCATTCAGCAGTAAGGGTGCTGCCCTCCCGGGCGTTATTTACTAAAACTGCCAAATAGATTTCTTGATCTTCCTGGTTAAAGCTATCCGTGACTTCAATGGCCTCGGATTTTTCATTTACTTCTCTGCAAGTAACTGCTTCCAGGGTGGGATCACCCGTGAAAATCCCCCATCCTCTCCATAGTGAATTAAATGCCAGCACTCCACCTGCTATCAAAAGAATTAGTAAAAAGCCGCCTACTATTAAAGTCCCCTTTTTTTTCTTCTTGGGAGAACGGACGGCACCTTTATTTGTTGTAGTTTTTACCTGGGGGGAGGTTTGGGTTGCACGGGTTAAAAGTCCTGGCACCTGTTTTGCCGGAGTCCATGCGGATAAAGACTGACTCCAGATTAAATCATCGGCTAACAGCCGGTTTTCTTTTATAAAATCTTGTAATTGTTCCCAGCTGTAAGGACCATAGCGCTCCCTGTTTTTCAACAGGTACCATTCCTGGTTTTCTTTTGACATGGGAGAAAGCCACCTTCCTTTTTGTTACAACCAGGTTAACTCACTTATTGACGTTCCCGGTTAAGCAACAATATCTCTTCCACGGGTGCTCCTTTGTTTTCGTTCAAGGTTTTCGTTTATGGTTTTCCTTCTCTTTTCATGCCGGATATATTATATTATAAAGTTTGTTTCTCAATAAGATCTCAATAAAAAATCATTGGGGAGATTAAAAACAGCTACTTTCTTAAAAGACTTCAGGATATTGTAAATTATAAGTTTTAATATTATACTTATTTTGAGATAGACAAATGTGGAAATAGACAAAGATAAACACCCCACTCCATAAAAGGGTGTGCTATTCAAACGTGGAGTATTATCAAAAAACGGACATTTTTCATCCGCATAACCTTTGGTCTATACAAAACCTTCAAAAACCTGTAATGTATATAACAGATGTGATGCCCTTAAAAGAATTCGAGCAAATTGAATACTACAATGTTTTTTTAAAAGTACAGGGCTTTTATCACGAAATCATTGTGGCTCTTTCGGTAACAGGAGGTTGTCAGCATGGAAATCAAACCCGGTTATGAACAGTTAACAGGGAAGGTTAAGCAGGGTGCCTGGCAAAGGAGATGATAATGTGATTTTGCTGGTGGATAACTACGATTCTTTTACCTATAACCTGGTTCAGATGGTAGGGGCCATGAAGCTGCCGTTTACTGTGTGGCGCAATGACAGCTTTACCATGGAGGAGGTGGCTTCCCTAGGACCTTCCGGGATAATCATTTCCCCCGGCCCGGGAAGGCCGGAAAATACCGGGATGGTGTTGCAACTGCTCGAAGAATACGTGCCCCGGGTCCCGGTACTGGGAATCTGCCTGGGACACCAGGCCCTGGCTTACCTTTTCGGGGGAAGAATAGTGTACGCGGATCGGCTGATGCACGGAAAGGCTTCCCAGGTCATCCACAACGGGGATCCCCTTTTCGACGGGATACCGGTGGAGTTTTACGCGGCGCGCTACCATTCGCTTTCTGTCTCCCCGGACGGTTTTCCCTCTTGCCTGAAGATTATTTGTCGGGACGAACAGGGGGCAATCATGGGTATAAAACACCGGGAGTATCCCGCCCTGGGGCTTCAATTTCACCCGGAATCTATAGTTACTCCGCACGGGGAGCGGTTAATGGTTAATTTTATAAATTATTATTCAATTGCAATTCATAAGGAGTAGAGGTTGAACCTGAAGAGGTTTATGAATTTGAAAAATGGAAAGAGGGGGAAGAAACAGCAGTGGAATTTAATATATATGCTGTGATTATGCTGTGGGTATAATTAATATTTTTGGGACAATGGACCTGTCCCCGCGTCCCTATGTCCCCGCGTCCCTATAAGCGATAAAACAAAGAGCAAGGGATGCAATTAATACTTTCACAGGCTGTTTTATCGACGTTTTTTTAAAATAATTATATACTAACCATAGCAAACTTATAATTAAGGCTATTAAAGCTGTTCAGGTCCTGCTCAATTTTGAGCAGTTTTTTCATGATGTATACATTATAATTCTTTGCTCGCCGATTGCTTCTGGCTGTGGAGAGATAACATGCAACAGCTCATTCAAACTTGCCATGAGTCTACAAGTCAGCTATAATGTAGTCACAAGCAGGACAAAGGAAGTGAGAACAATGGAAAGAGTGGGCATCAGAGAGATAAAAAATAGATTGAGTCGCTACCTGCGCCGGGTGAAAAAAGGTGAAACCATTATTATAACCGAAAGGGGCAACGCCGTAGCCACATTGGTTCCGGTAGAGCAGGAGAATTTGCCTCGTGGGGCATACGAGCTTATAAAGAATAGTGAAGCAGTCTGGCGGGGTGGTAAACCAGGAATGAATCCGCCGGTTGCTCCCACCAGGGTGGGCGGTAAAACTGCCGGTGATATGGTAGCGGAGGATCGGCGATGATCTGTTACCTGGATACCAGCGCTCTGATTAAGCTGTATATAGAAGAAGAAGGCAGCGAACTGGTTAGAGAAAAGGTAAGCAACGCTTCCCTGGTGGCAACATCAAAAGTAGCATATGCCGAGGCCAGAGCGGGTTTTGCCCGTTGCATGCGGGAAGGATTACTTGAAAGGAATAGTTATGACGAAGCAGTTGGCTATTTTAACTGTGATTGGCCTTCTTTTTTTATTATGGAAGTCACGGATATGGTAATCTTTAAGGCCGGGGAGCTGGTTGAACGTTATGCCTTGCGTGGTTTTGACGCCATACATATGGCCAGTGCAGTAGTTTTGGCTCAGAGAGTGCAGGAGGATAGTTTAGGCATTGGCTGCTGGGACAGCCGGCTTTTTAAATCTCTGGTTGATTATGGTTTTTCTGTCTTTCCCGGTGAATTATATTAAAAAAGTAATCATGCCATTAATTACTGTTAATGGAGTTTCATGTTAACATACAAAAAGTGAATATCCCTGAAGTTTGCAGTTTATTTATTTTTATATAAATGTTCAGGAGGACAAGTATGTCCATCCCCGAGGTGTCGCGCGAAAAAATAGTAGAAGCTTTGCAGATCTTTGACCGGGAATTAAGGGAATCTCAGGAATGGCAGGGCTGGGAACAGAGAAGGTCGTATAAATACGCCATTTCACATGAAGGCAAGCTTTACCCGCCCAAGAAGATAATCAGCCTGGCTGCGGGTATAAATACCAGGGCTTTTAGTGGAGGCCGAGGGAAGGCCAACAAGTATTTGGAGGAAAGAGGCTTTAAGGTTATATCTTTAGAAGAGGGCATCGCTAAAAATCAAGAAGGGGAAGATAGTTTAGACAAAAAAGAAGAAAGCAGTTCAGATTCGCAAGCCGAAACTTGCCCGGAAGAAATAGAAAAAGAAAAAGAAAAAGAAAGCGCGCATGAAGCCGAAGCGGCCATGGGGGAAATCCCGGGGCAGGACGAAGCAACCACAAAGCTACTGCAGATTTTTAAATTTCTGCAGGGATTGGACCAGTTAAGAAACCCGGTGCAGCGTGATATAAACGGACAGCCCTGGTCTCTCTGGTTTAGCAGGCTTCCCGATCATCCTGCTGTAGAACAGGGAACCATAGTGGAATCGGGAAGTGACGATTTTGCTGAAGAAGGCGATGAAGATGATGAAAATGATGAGGTTGAGCATAGTGATGCTTTTAATGATGCTGAAAACGTTCCGGAAGCCAAGGATTTTATTTTAAAAGTAAAACGTCCTGTCCTCAGTGACCCTCCCGTGCCCCCCGAAGAACTGCTTCCCTGGCTGCAGGGTAACTGGAAAAACATAAACGAAGAAGTTACCGCCAGTGAGCGTATAGTTTATTACCACGACGACGGCACCCCGGTGGAGGATTTTTTTGATTCTGATCCCCGCCGGCCGGAGCTGCTGCGGCAGTGGTTAAACCGCCGCAAAAAGTGGAGGGAAAAAGAGTTCCCGGCTTACCAGGCCATGGAAGTATTTGAGCGTTTGTACGAGCTGCAGGCCAGGCTGGAACGTGAAGGAGAAAGATTCGAGCTCATGTTGGGCGACGGTCTGCTTTCCTGGGTGCGCCCGGACGGAAATGTGCTGCATCCCGTCCACCTGCAGAAAGTTCATTTAAGCTTTGACCCTGACCGGCCGGAGTTTACCATCAGGGAAGTAGAACAGTCTCCGCCGGAGTTGTATACAGCCATTTTTCGGGCCATGCCGGATGTCAACGCGGTGGCTGTTAGTAACTGCCGCGAGGAGCTGGAACAAAATATATGGCACCCTTTGGGCGGCGATAACACTTCAAGTTTTTATAAAAGATTGGCGGTGCAGATCGCCTCCCAGGGTAAGTATGTAGAAAGTTTTTCGGAAAATGTGGAACACCCCGAAATTAAAAGGGAACCCGTGTTATTCCTGCGCAAGCGTAACCTGGGCTTTGGAATAGCTATTGATAATATTATCGAAAACCTGCCGGAGTGCAATGCACTCCCCCCTTCACTGAAAAACGTGGTGGGTATTGAAACACAGGAAGAACCGGCCGGGGCAAGCGAGTTAGAAAGTGCAAGCCCCTTACAGGAAGAAGACGAGAATATTCTCTTGACCAGGCCGGCCAACCTGGAGCAGATTGAAATAGCCCGGCGCCTGGAAAAAAGGGGCGCTGTTCTGGTGCAGGGGCCGCCCGGGACCGGAAAAACCCACACTATAGGCAACCTCATAGGACACCTGCTCGCACAGGGTAAAAGCATCCTGGTTACCAGCCATACTTCCAAGGCATTAAGCATGGTTCGCCAGAACGTGGTGGAGCAGCTGCGACCACTTTGTGTTAGCGTATTGGAGGATAAGAGTAACCCGCTTAAGGATTCCGGGGAAACTATAATAGAAAAACTTTCTTATTATTCCGGGGACGAACTGGAAAGGGAAGCAGCCCGGAATAAAACCGAACGGGATGATATTATCCAGAAACTGCGTCAGGCCCGCGAAACCTTAAAGCAGGCCCGGCAGGATGAATACCGCCCCGTGGTTTTTGCCGGCCAGGAATTTAACCCTTCGGAAGCGGCCCGGTTTATTGCTGACCGCCGGGAGGAACACGCGTGGATTCCTTCCCCGGTGGAGCCGGAAGAACCACTTCCCTTAACGGTCAGTGAGCTGATGGAGCTGTATAATTCCAACAAACTGGTTACGGGCGAAGAAGAGCTGGAACTGCAGTATGAACTACCCGAAACCTCTGATATAACGGCGCCCTCCGATTTCAAAGATATTGTTAACCAGCTAAACTTGTTGGAGGGTGAAGACCTGGAGGCCCGAAAAGACCTGTGGCTTTCCCCTTCAGAAGGTATGCCGGAACAATTACAGGACTTATCCGAAAAGTTGATGGAGGCCATACAGCCCCTTTTTACTGAAACCGGGTGGCAGCTGTCCGCGTTAGCCGGCCAGGAAACTAATGCCTAAATGCCAGACTGCGGTTCCCGTATGGATAATGCCGCTAAACAGGGTGGTGGAAAACTTTGAGCCTGCCGAAAACTGCTTCGATGTGGTGATTATAGACGAGGCCAGCCAGGCTGACCTTATGGCCCTTATAGCGGTATACATGAGCAAGCAAGTCATAGTTGTCGGGGACCACGAGCAGGTCAGCCCCGTTGCGGTGGGCATGAAGATGGAAGAGGTGCAGCACCTGATAGACGAGCACCTGTCCGGTATACCCAACAAACAGCTCTATGATGGCCAGTTTTCTGTATATGACCTGGCCCAAACCTCCTACGAGCCTGTTTGCCTGCGGGAGCATTTTCGCTGTGTCAAGCCCATTATACAGTTCAGCAACTATTTATCTTACGGTGGTAAAATTAAACCCCTCCAGGATGACAGCGGGGTAAAAACCAGGCCCCATACTTTAACCTACCGCGTAGAAGGTGCCTGGAAACAGGATAAATCCAAGGTGAACGAGAAAGAGGCACTGGTGGTGGCTTCGCTTATGGCGGCTGCATTGGAACAGCCGGAATACGAAGAGAAAACTTTTGGAGCCATATCCATGGTGGGTGATGAGCAGGCCAGGCATATTGAGTGGCTGCTGCACCGCCACCTTCCCCCCTCGGAACTGGTAAACCGGAAAATCCAGTGTGGCAACTCCGCCCAGTTCCAGGGCGATGAGCGGGAGGTTGTCTTTTTGTCCATGGTAGATGTGCCTCCGGATAGTGGAATTCTGCCGCTGAGGGATGAGGAGTCTCATAATAAAATGTATAAAAGGCGGTTTAACGTGGCAGCCAGCAGGGCCAGGGACCAGGTGTGGGTGGTGCATTCCGTAGACCCATACCTGCATTTGCAGGAAGGAGATATCCGCCGCAAACTCATTCTGCATGCCAGGAATCCGGAAGCAGTGGAACAGAGAATGGAGCGGGAAGAAAAGAAAACAGAATCCGAGTTTGAAAGATTGGTTCTGCGGAGGTTGATACAGGCGGGTTACCGGGTGACGCCCCAGTGGCAGGTAGGCTCCTTTCGTATTGATATGGTGGTGGAAGGCGGCGGCAAGAAGCTTGCTATAGAGTGTGACGGGGATCGTTATCATACCCGGGAAAATATACACGAAGACATGACGCGACAGGCGGTGCTGGAACGCCTGGGGTGGCGCTTTCTGCGTATCCGGGGCAGCAAATTTTTCCGTGCCCCGGAGGAAACCATGCAAGAAGTATTTGAACGCCTGGAGAAACTGGAGATACCACCCGCCGGCCCTGAAGAAGATGAAACCGACGGGAACGGGGGCGTGGAAAACAAAGAGCTGGTGCAGAGGATTGCAGCACGGGCGGCAGAGCTCCGCCGCGAATGGACGGGGCAAGAGGAAGAAGAAGACGCAGCAGCAGCTCTTAATGTTGACTCAAAGACGGGCAGATGAAACTTTAGATAATATTTTAAAAGATGATGAAGACCGGGACTAAAGTCGACATTGTAAAAGCTGGGTCACAGTAGATAAAATCATATAAAGATATATTCAAGCTAAAAACATTAATTAAGAACTCTTTAATGTAATTTTATAAATTTAAATTTGCGTTGGATTACATAGCAATCCATTATGCTTATATTACAACTTGCAACTTGCCAACTTTGCATAAATACCTCCATTTAAATCTACTAGTGAAAGCAGTATTATGAATAAAAAGCCTCTGTCATGGGATATTAATAACTAATATTTTGTGGGACAAGGGACCTGTCCCCGCGTCCCTGAGGGACCTGTCCCCGCGTCCCTGAATTGGCGTTGCTATCATGCGGAAAGTCATAGAAGGAGTCTTTATTAAATGCTTAAGCGACAAGGAAAAACAGGAAAAGGGAAAATGATGTAGAAATTAAAAATTAAAATAAAAGATAAACTAAGGTGGGTAAGGAACATTTATGAACAAAGAGAAACTTAGAGAGCATATTGAAAGTTACAAAAAAGTTAAATCTCCCGGTAGTATTCAATTCGAGGAAGATTTCCAGGAAAGAAAGGAGCGGGTTGCATATTATCAAAAATTTACACCTGATAAATTAAAAGCTTTAACTGAGGAAGAATTTGCAGAATACATTACTCATCTATGGGCCATGCTCATGTGGGGGAATAAGCAGTATGTGATAGATAAGCTTATTTCGCAAAATGGTTTTGATCAAATAAAAAATTCCCTGGTGGACTTGTTATGGGGCGAGGCAGATATAGAACAGCGCTGGGATAGCTTTAGAACTAAGATTAAAGGCATGGGGCCTGCCATGATGAGTGAGCTTCTCTGTATGACTCATCCGAAAAACTATATGGTATGGAATCGCCGGGCGCTTGCCGGCCTCAAATATATAGAAGTAGAAGATTTGCCTTATTATGATTACCAATGTAAAGGCAAAAAATATAAACAATTATGCGATATAGCCGGTGAAATATGCGGGGAACTCAAGACTGCCGGATATGAAGATGCCGATTACTTGCTGGTTGATTACTTCATTTGGGATGAACTACAGTTAGAACCCGTACTTGATAAAATTAATAGGAAAACCACTGCAAGAAGTAAAGAAGAAAAAGTTTTGCCGGAAAACGAGGAAGAAAAAAACTTTATCCATGATGAAGTTAGGGACAAGCTATATGATATAGGAAACTGGCTGGGCTTTAATACACATATCGAAGTAAAGGTAGCGGAAGGTGCGCGGGTAGATACTGTCTGGGAAGCCCAGATTGGGAATATGGGCCGGGTTATTTATGTATTTGAAGTTCAGACTAGCGGTAGCATAGACAGCCTGTTACTTAATTTACTTAAATCTTTAAACAACCCCGCTGTTCAGGGAGTAGTAGCTATTTCAGACGTAACCCAGCTAGAAAAAATAAAAAAACAGGTAGAAAGTATCCAGGGACTGAGCAGGAAGTTGAAAACCTGGGACTTTCAGGAGGTTTTGGAAGTGCATAAAGCGTTGGAAAGTGTCAACGAGGCGATTAATAAGCTGGATTTAGTGCCGCAAGGGTTTTATAAATAAAACTTGGTGGGGTCAGGTTATGATGTTTAATAGATTTTATTTGATACTTACTTTGATATGTTTACTGCTTTTATTAATTAATGGCTGTGCTTCGGAAAAAGAAGAATACAACGTGAAAGTGCAAATTACCCCGGAAGAAAGCGGTAGAGTTACAGGTGCAGGCGTCTATAAAAAAGGAGAAGAAGTTAATTTAGTAGCAACTCCCGGTGAAGGTTACACTTTTGAAAACTGGATAGTAAATGGAGAAAGCCTGGAGGGTAAGGGGGAAAAATATCAGTTTAAAATCAATACGGATAAAAAAATAACGGCAAAGTTTTCTAAAAAAGAATATAAAGTTAGAACAGGCACTAACCTTGGCGATGGTGCAATTGCCACCGGAGGCGGCAATTATAAATATGGAGAAGAGGCAAAAATAGAGCTTAAAGACAGCGTTGACCTAAAAGAAATAGAATTTAAAAAATGGAGTAAAAACGGGGAAAAAGTTAGCGAAGAAAAAAGCTTTAATTTTACAGTAAAAAAAGATACCTGGCTGATTGCAAATCTGGAGTTAGTTAATATAGAAGATCTGGTATTAAAAGATAATATAGAAAGATTTCTCTTACCGGTTTGGGAAAACAACAAACTGGGTTTTATTAATACCCGGGCTGAACAAGTGGTTAAGCCAAATGCACTTATAAGTAAAGAAACAATACAACAAGAAGGTCTTGGTCCTTCGGTGGTGAGTTTTATAGAAATTACTGATACTTACCCTTATTTATTTCTTCAATTGAAGATACCGGGTTTCGCGCAAACCCAAAAAGCAGTATTTAACAGGAATGGCGAGCTTATTGCAAAAATGCCGTTAGAAAAGTTATCTGGTTATAACAAGGAAGGGGTAATATCTTACAGGGACGGCAGTTATGGATTTGTTGATGCAAAGGGAAGAAAGGTTTTGGATTATGAATATGATAAGATATCGACTATAAGGGGTTACAGTTATTTGGAGATAGAAAAAGATAGAAAAAAAAGCCTCTTTAACCCTGTAACAGAAAGAATTTTGGATTATGAATACGATGAGATATCGACTATACGAGATTACGATTATTTAGAGATAAAAAAAGATAGAAAAAAAGGTATTTTTGACCCTGTAGCTGGGGAGGTAATAATTGATATTGTATATGATGAAATAGTAACAAGCGGCTGGATGGAGGAGGGCCTTTTTAAAGCAGTAGATGGAAGTGAGGAGATATTATATGATAAGCACGGCAATAAGATTGTGAAGCTTGATTTTGATGAAACTGAAAGCCCTTCTAAAGGCTTTATTGCAGCAAGACAGGGTGACAGGTGGGGATTTATTAATCTTTCATGGGAATTAGTTATAGAACCAAAGTTTGAGGAGGTAGGGGAGTTTTCAGAGGGTTATTGCACAGTAAAACAGGAGGATAAGTGGGGGCTCATTGATAATAATGGAGAGATTATAATAGAGCCAAAATACAACAGGTTGGGTGTATCCTTCTTTGATGAAGGGATTTATTTTTTTAGGAATGGTACAAAGAGAGGTTATATAAATCAGGATGGGGTAATCATGGTAAAAGGTACGTATGATTTTTTGCATCCATATTTGTATAATAATAGACTGCTCTTTGTTTTTGAAAAAAACGAGAAAGTCGGCTTGTTATCAGAAGAAGGAGCGATGGTAAAAGAACTTCTTTTTGAAGACTACTCTTCACCTTGTAAGGTGGCAACCTGTAATCCGGCAGCTGACTATATAGCATCAGATTACCTGGTTTTTGAAAAAGATGGGCTCCAGGCAGTATTCCATGAGGGTGAGCTTGTAACTGATTTTAAATTTGAAAAGATATCCGGATTTGGCCTTCCCATGGAATTCTCAGGTGTGATTCAGTTTATAGCAAGAGTAGAAGGAGAAAAGGAAAAAGGGCTTTATGATGTGGAAGAAGGGGAATATATAATAGAACCTGGCGAATACGATGATGTTAGTTATTTAAGTAATAACAAGATCAGGGTAAAACAGGGTAGCAAATATGGTTTTGTAGATGAAGCTGGCAGTAAATTGATTGACCTGGAGTATGATTATGCCACTTATTTTAGAAATGAATTGGCTGCCGTGAAAAAAGGTGATGATGTAAAGTTAATTAACCAGGGTGGAGAAACTGTAGATTACGTAGAAGAAATTGAAGAAGGGATATTTATGGAATGTGAAGAAAGAATTCCACTTGGATTTGAAGAAAGGCTTTTATTAGAATGTGAAGAAAGGATTTTAAGATTAGATTATTTAACTTGTCCGGAAGTTTATCGATTAAACTACCGTTATTATTTCAGTAAAGATCACGGTTGGCTTAAAAAACCGGAATAGTTAAGTAATGATAATAGTGATAAGGTAGTGATAAGGGACGGCAGACTGTAAGATCTTATCAGATATCTTCCAGAGAGTGGGGAAAAACATCCGTTTTTATTGAAGAAGGGGAGACTATATTATGGATGGGCAGACAGGTAAGGTTGCCTGTTGAAGAGACGGGCAAGTACCTTGATCTTCTTGGTGTTGGTTCCTCTGGCGATGTGGTGATAGTTGAATTAAAAAAGGGCAGAACCCCTCGGGAGATAGTTGCTCAGCTCTTAGAATATTCTGCCTGGATAGACAGCATGAACTACGAAGATCTAAATGAGATTGCCATAAAATACTTTCAAGAAAAAGATACAGGAGATAATCGCAGCTTGTTACAGGCCTATCAAGAAGTATTTTTGGCAGATGCTGATGAGGAAGAAGAGATTAGTATAGAATTTAATACGAATCAGAAGCTTTTTATTGTAGCTGAGGAGATTACGCCTACTATTCGCCAAGTAACTTCCCATCTGCGAACCAAGTATCAAATGAACATATTTTCCATGGAGTATAAAATTCAGAAAACAGAACAGTGTAAATTTTATCTCGGCACGGAAAAAAATTGGTGTTGATAGAAAAAAATCAGGTTTGGTTAAAATAAAATATCACCCCTATTTTTGGTTGCCTTTATCGCCTGATTCTGTAAAGTGGAAAGTTACCCATCCTGGTAAAAATGATTTCCTGATTAATCCTTGGTACAAAATTGCCGGAAAAAGGAGTGAAAATTATGATATGAGTTTTTAGTATTAGTACACTATTTCTATGTATAGCAATACTGCTTCTGTTGCATATACATTTTTCAATAATATTAACCACTTTATGTCATGAATCTTAATATGAAAGAGGAAAAGGTGATGAAAAAAATTGTTATTTTTGATGTTATGGGAGTTGTTTTTGAAGTTGGTGATGATACCAATGACCTTTTAGTTCCCTTTATTCATAATATAGAAAAGACTATTCCCCAAGAAAAAATTGTAGAATTATACTTAGAAGCCAGTTTAGGTAAAATATCAGCGTATAAATTTTGGTTAGGCTTGGGTTTTGAACCGCAAAATATTGAATCTATTCAAAGGCAATACCTTGAAACTTGCCTGACTCTTGACAAACATTTTATTGAATGTATAAAAAAAATTAAGGAGAAAGGATATAAAACTGCTTTATTATCAAACGATGTTTTGGAATGGAGTGTATACTTAAGAGAATACCATGATATTAACAAATATATTGACTTTTCTTTCATAAGTGGCGATTTGGGTATACGAAAACCCGATCCTGAAATTTACAAAGTAGCTTTAAGGGATATGGTGGCAACACCTTCTGAATGTATATTCATCGACGATCACCCTGACAGAGTAGACGCGGCGGCTGAACTCGGCATTACTTCAATATTATTTAATAGGGAAAAATATAAATATAACGGATTACAGATTTTATCGTTTCTAGATTTGCTCAAAATTCTCGGAATAGCAGAAAGGTAGTTAATAAAATGAAAGATTTACATGATTTGCTTAATATTATTGATGAAGTTGAGAGTGAATTGGTAAATAAACAGAAATATGAATTTAATTTGTTGGGTATCGATTATAAGATTAAGAATGAAGGGACAGTCTGACAGGTTCCTTGTCCCACTTGTTTTCATTAATAGTGTCAGAAGAAAAATAATGTTGAAGGAACCGTAGTAGAATTTACCCTATTATGCTGTGGAATATAAATAATTAATATTTTGTGGGACAACGGAACATATCAGCGATAAACAGGAATTCATGGAGGATAATTTTTTGGAAATACAGATTAAAGATTATATAAGAAAAAAAGATTATACCAAAGCCATACAA
>PWGT01000076.1 GCA_003554535.1 Syntrophomonadaceae bacterium
CAACGCTATTATCGATAATCAAGAAAAAACCGGGCCACATTTGATAAAAATGGTCTTGCAAAAAATTCTGGAAAACGATTTTCTAGCCAAGATCACCTTTTACCTGTTCCAAGAAAGCATGCTAGGAGACCAGAAAATACATACGACTATTAAGCGAAAATACCAAGCCTGGCGCGAAGATACCAAACAACTTTTACAACATATAGAAATGAAAGAAGAAGATCTAAACGCCACTGTCGCTATCATTGTAGGAGTAATTGATGGGCTTACTCTCCAGTTTCTTTTGGATCCGGAATCAATTGATCTTGAAAATGTTTCCAATAAACTCTCTTCCATGATTATTGCGAGCTATGATTAATAAAGGCAAGGGGACGGTTCTTCTGCCTGTTCTTGATTGCCTTCCTGGAATAGATAAAAATAAATAATTAAAGTTTAATGGATCAAGGGAAAAGGCAGAAGAACCGTCCCCTTGCCTGTTACTGGCCATCCAAGTCTAACTCCGCCGCAACATTCTGCATGCCTTTGATAGTATCTTCTATTATTTCCCCTAAATCAAGGCCTAATAGTTCGGCTCCTTCTTCGATAACTTCTCTTTTTACACCGGCGGCAAACCCTTTTTGTTTCCATTTTTTCTTCACTGATTTAGTAGTGGTATCCATAATGCTGCGACTGGGACGCATTAAAGCCGTTGCTATAATTAAGCCCGTCAATTCGTCAATGGTATACAATACTTTTTCCATCGTTTCCACAGGCTCTACATCCGTGCATATTTTCCAGCCATGGCTTTCTATAGAACGGATGTATTCTTCGGGCCAACCTTCCTTTTCCAGAATTTCTCTTGTTTTCTGGCAATGTTCATCGGGGTATTTTTCATAATCCAGGTCATGAATCAGGCCAATGACTTTCCACTTCTCAATATCTTCTCCAAACTTTTCTGCAAAATGGACCATAACTGCTTCCACCGCAATAGCATGTTTGATTAAATTTTCATCCTGGACGTATCTTTGGAGTAATTCCCAGGCTGTTTCTCTATCCGGTACCTGGCTTGTCAACTTGCACCCTCCTTTTAACTGTTTTCAAGTATTCTACCATATTATTTCCTATTTTTTAATCTCCGCTTAATTCTTTGCTTACTTCTTTCCTTTTTTTGCAAAGGGTGCAAGTTTATTTTATTTTTTACTTGATTACCCGTTATTTGCTATCCGGAAGATAACAACTTATTTGTATTCCCCACAGTTTCAAACATATCTATACCACTATCTTCAGCCAGTTTGAAAATATCAACAATCTGCTTCAAGTTATGCGCTTCGCTGCTCATGTTTTCACTGGAACTGGCAATCTCCTCCACCAGGGAGGCATTTTGTTGGGTAACTTGACTCAACTCATCCAGAGTGCTGGCTATTTCGCTTACCATATCATTAGTTTTTTGAGTGTTAGTAACTATATTATCAAAAACTTCTTTGGTCTCTTCCATCAAATTATTTCCTTTTTCTACCTTGTTAACGCTATCATTAATGAGACGTTCAATCTCCTGGGCAGATTCTGCCGAACGTGCAGCCAGATTCCTAACCTCGCCGGCAACTACCGCAAAACCACGCCCCTGTTCTCCTGCGCGGGCAGCCTCAACAGCTGCGTTTAAAGCCAAGAGATTGGTTTGGAAAGATATATCATTGACCTTGGATATTATTTCGCTTATTTCGCGACTGCTCTGGGTAATTTCATTCATGGCTTCTTTAAGTTCTCCGGTCATTTTTTCACCGTTTTTGACAGTCTCCAGAGTTCGGTCTGTGAGATTATTAGCTTCCCTGGCATTGGAAGCAGAACTTTCTAAAGAAGAAGCCTGTTCTTCGGTGCGCTGGGAAAGATCTTCATTTCCGGAAGCAATCTCTTCCGCTGCATTGGAAACAGTATCACTGGAATTTTTAACCTGGGTAATGATCCCTTGTAAACGCTCCAGGAAAGAGTTAAACCAGTAAGCCAGATTACCCACTTCATCATTGGAATTAACTTCTATTCTCCTGGTCAAATCACCCTGGCTTTCAGCCATATTTCTCAAGAAATCTGCCATATTAGCAACAGGCTTTATTACAACTCCGCGCATAAATACATAAATTATAATGAGTAAAAGCAACCCCAGTCCTGCTATTATACCTATTAGCTGCGTTGTGGTATCCATAATCATTCCATGGTAGGTTTCTACATCAGCAAAAGAACCTACAATGGCCAGCGTTTCATCTTCAAAACTTGTAATCGGAAACAGCGTATAAGACATATGATCTTCTTGGACTGTGACCCTCTCCCCCGCCTCAACTTCAGCAAACAATTCTTCATCAGGAGATATTTCCACATCCCCTGTCTGGGACAATAAAGTATATTCACCATTTTCCGGAGTATAAACAGCCAGCTCGGTGCCAACTTCATCACGCATTTCACTCAGTAACTCTTCACTAAAGTCAATATTCGTTTCCATGGTTCCTACTAGCTCTTCATTATGGAAAACAGGTGCCCATCCCCGCATTCCCATGCCAAATTCTCCTTCTTCATAGCCACTAACAGGCTGTTCAGAGTCTGCTGTATACAATATAGCTTCTCGCCCGGTTGTATCGCCGTAATTTTCAAGGCTGTGGGCACGAACGAAAGAAGTATCATAAGGGGAACGAAAGTGAATTACCGAAAGGCCAACTTCATCTTCCAAAGTTTCAAGCACCGGAACTAGCTGCTCTATAGCTTTTTCCCGATCATCTTCAGCCGCTGCTTCCTGTAATTCAGGAAGGTTTGCCAAAGCTAAAGAGACAGCTAAAGCCTGTTCAGTTTGCTGTTCCAACATTCCCTCAGTGGCCAAATAAGCAGTTTCCAGCCTATCTTCAATTACCGAATCCATTAAATTATTCTGGCTCCACCATGCAAAAAAACTAGATGCAACTACTAGTAATATCACTCCAGCAAGAACCACCAGAATGATTTTTAAATTAAGGCTCATTCCTCTCTTCATATTTTTACCTCCCCAAAAGACAAACAGTTTTTCTATAATCCCTATCAAATTAATAGGTTATTTAATAAATTTTAGAATACTTTTTATCATGTGTCAATTCCCTTTTAGAACTAAAGTTACATGCAATCATTGAAAACATGTCAAAAATAAAGTATAATGATTACTGACTTAGTTATAAATATAACCAAAATTTATACGGTGGTGAAGCTAAATGACTGTAATAACCAGAAAAGCAGAATATGCAGTAATTTCCATGGTGGAACTTGCTTCCCTGGAACAAGGGGAATCGACTACTACCAAAAAAATTGCCGAAACTCAAGAAATCCCCTTAAATCTTGTGGTTCAAATTTTGGCAGAACTTAATAAAGCAGGATGGACCAACAGCCACAGGGGGCCTTCAGGTGGCGTATCGCTGGCCATAGACCCTTCCAGCATAACCCTGAAAGATGTAATCGAACTTTTTGATGGACCTGTTACCATCACTAGATGTTTGATGCAGGATGCACCTTGCAAAAAC
>PWGT01000204.1 GCA_003554535.1 Syntrophomonadaceae bacterium
GGCACTCAGTTTGATCCGGAACTGGTGGAAATTTTTCTATCGATTCTGGAAACAGATGGGTAACCATATCTATATTCTGTAACCCGAGTCACACTTCTTTTCAGTTTCATATACGATAATTTTTGAGACAGCAAAAATCTCGATCTGATAATGGGCTTTTACCACTAAATACAGTATCAAAACATATTATCAAATCAAAGTTGCAATAGCCCTCCCATTGTGATACCATGCAAGCATTAGAAAGGGGTGGGACCATAAATGAGGTTTGGCTATGCCCGCGTTTCAACCAAAGATCAGCACCTGGAAAGCCAACTCGATGCCCTATCCGCTGCCGGCTGCGACAAGATTGTCACTGAAAAGGTTAGCGGTAACAGTAGTAAGGAAAGGCCGGAACTAGATCGCCTGGTGGAAAACTTAAGAGGAGGAGATACCCTGGTGGTTTATAAACTCGACCGCCTGGGTCGTTCCACCTTCAAACTGCTGGGTCTGACCGAAGAACTACAGCACCGTGGAGTGGAGTTTGTTTCCCTCAAAGACCAGATCGACACCACCAGCGCTATTGGTAAAGCCATGTTCCGCATGCTGGCCGTCTTGGCTGAGATGGAGCGCGAACTGATCGCTGAAAGAACCCAGGCGGGACTGCATGCGGCCCGTAAAAGAGGCCGGGTCGGTGGAAGGCCAAAGGTGGATAAAAAGTCTGTGGAACGAGCCTTAAGGCTCTATGAATCGAAAGATTACAGTATATCCGAGATAACCGAGCTAACCGGAGTATCGAAAGCTACACTTTACCGGCGGCTCAAGGAACACAGCGCTTGAATAGGTCGGTGTTGTATCAGTATATTAAAGTGCATCAATTTACTGATAACGATAATTAATTATAGGAGGTATAAACATGTTTCTCGATCATGAAAAATACGATCTTATGGGAGTTGGTCTTCCTGCACTGATCAGACCAGATGAATTTTTATCATTTTCTGAAAGTGAATACATTATGGCCTTTCTTCGCAAGGGAGGTTTAGGCAATGTTGTTGTTGCCAATCTTGACAGTTATGGCACAAGAGGGACCGGCAAGTGGTACGGAGTCACAGCTGTTTCTGCCGGTGCTTTTCACATAGCAGGGTTGCTTAAAGATGGTGGGGTTGTTGCCACCGGCAGTAATAATTTTGGGCAGTGTGATACAAAGGACTGGGAAGACATGATAGGTGTTGCTGCTGGCTCTTTACATACTGTCGGTCTTTGCAAAGATGGCACGGTTAAAGCTGTTGGTTTTAATGAGTTTGAGGAGTGTAATACTGACGACTGGCAAAACGTTATAGCCATTGGTGCTGGTACCTTTTATACAATGGCTTTATGCAAAGACGGAAAGGTTTTAACCACAATGCTTGATGAGAACGACCAACCCGAAGCAGCGTCATGGAAAGATATTAAAGCAATAGCCGCTGGCGGGCACCATATGGTCGGCCTGAAACAAGAGGGCACGCTTGTTACGGCCGGCGGCAACAAGTGTGGCCAATGCAATGTCGAAAACTGGAAAGACGTCAAGGCAATTGCCGCTGGAGAACAGCATACTATCGGCCTGCGGATTGACGGAACTGTTGTGGCCACCGGCAATAATGAAAGTGGCCAGTGCAACGTAAGCAGTTGGAAAAATGTGGCAGGGGTTGCCGCAGCTAATAATATGAGTTATGCCTATATACGCAAAGAGTAGTGTGCGTAAGCAAAAGAGTATCGCTGCCACTACCCGCACAACCTTTGCCATATACAGCCTATTCTTTATCATCAAACTTAAATCGTAGCTGTCCGTTCTTTTCTAATGTTATATTGACATTGATAACATGAACTTTTTCTAAACAGCCTTCAACAGGAATAATTAGGGGGAAATTCGGATCTTCGTGAAGATAGTAGTCCGGCGCTTTTTCATTATTCCAGTGTTCTATACAATAACTTTGAAAAAGAAAATTGCTCATGGGGAAATCCAATACTTCTGCACTTAAAGGGAACCCATACTTTTCTTGCAAGTATTGTCTTAATGCTTCTATTTCTTTTTCGGTAAAGAAACCGTTAATTGCTCTGATCAATTCATCCTTAGAATAACGGTGATTGTACCATAGTTCAACTTCTTCTTTGCTCAAATTAACTCCCTCTATGTATTCCGGATCATCTGGGTCAAGAAAGGTTAAATACTTTTCCTTTTCTTCTTCTGTAAGAAGGTCGTTATAAATCCTGTATTCTAGGTCGCTTAAAATTGCAGGCTCATCGGGACAGAGATGATAATCTGTTATTAATTCCTGGCAATTAGCCAGCGGCTTTAGCCGCTCAGGGCAATACCATTGTATGATCCGCGGATCATCTTTATTATCTTCAAAAATTGTCATTGCGTTGCAAATTTTCATTTCCATATCAACCTCCGCTTAGAGTTTAATGCCTAATTCTTCAGCCGGGAGTGGTTGCTGTTGTGCTTTATCGGCATTATTGAGTGACGAGAGTACAACAGGATGCTTACGATTTAAGCGGATTGCAGGTATGCGATGTTCGTACTTCTCAACTATTCCCTGCTGAATGAGTTCGGATAGCTGTTGCTGGACTTTCTTCTTTACTTCGCCATTGCACTTAGCGACACGCCCTACAGTTTGCATGAAACATAAATATTTTGAGGTCTGTTCCAAATGGTCTACCTTCCTTACTATCTGTTCAGTTGTCAACTCATTGTTGCTTCCATTATTGCTTCCGGTGTTTTTTCCCTGGTTTTTAGCATTATAATTGCTGTTTGTAGTATTTTCAAAGCTTCCATTTCTATTTGGTGCATCTTGAATTTCAAACTCGCAAGATTTTAAAATTCTGCCTAAGCTTTTGTCTTTATAACTATATAGCGCAAGTTTCTTATTACGTCCCAAAACGCTGTGGCAGGCAGGAATAATATCAGAGTCAGAAGTTACGATGACATATAAGGAAACTGAGGGTCTTTTGGATAAGGTTTCGTAGATACTTTTCTCGAGCAACCTATCGTCACTTCGCTTCATATTACCATTCCCGTTACTCCAACTGGGGCAGTGTACCATGGTGACACCAAGAGTGTATAGTTCCAGGGCAAGATCTCCTAAGTGCTGCTGCCTGAAATCTCCAAAACATGTTGCTTTTTCGATGATATAATCCGCTTCCTTCACTTCATTTAATATCCATTTTAGATCGAGCTCCTCGCTGTTCGCTAAGTCGATAAAAATTGCTGCTTTCTCTGTTTTTTTCATCTCTTTCACCTCCTTTCTCAACATTATTGATAAAAAGATCGCCGGCCTGGGTGAATTATTAGCTGTGTATTTCCATCCAGGCCGGCGATGAATGAACCTTCGTTTACACCCCCTTTATTAATTAAATCCTCCATCGACCGATATTCTCGTGGGGACTAAACCTCCTTTCATCCTCAATTAATAGGGGATTGGCATCTGAGCAAATTGTTGGTTGATTTTTTACTTATTATCACCTCCTACTATTTAA
>PWGT01000122.1 GCA_003554535.1 Syntrophomonadaceae bacterium
AGTTTGAAGGTGGCAGATATGAGACTAATAACGATAAAATTGCCGAACTTATTATGAAACAAATGCGTGAAGACGATAATTTAAACAGAAAGCTCACTAAAGTACAATAATAGGAGGTAAGTTAAATGAGCACGCCTTTTGACCCCGAAGTTCACAGGAGAGTTTTAACTGACGGTAATGGAAACCCCATACCGCAGGTGTATGACCCCGATGCTAATAATGGTGATGGTGGGTTTGTACCGTTGACTGATAGCATGTTGGCAGCTGTGATTGACGCAGAGGATATTGACATAGCTAAAGAAGCAACCCTTAGCGGCTTAAAAGATAAAGTAGGTGATTTGCTTAATTCTCAGGACGAAGAAAACAACATCTTAATGAGACAGACTGGGAGTGTTGTACAGCCCGTAACCTTTTTTGAAAATGAAAGTATACCTGGCACAGAGGAGACTGGGGATATCTGGATTCACGATACTTTTGGTCAAGAAAAAGATGGCATACAATATCAAGACTACAGAAAGGCGGTTGTGGTTGCACGATTTGATAGAAGTATCAGTTTTAGGGTTCAAATAGAACTTAGAGAAACAGATTTTGTGAGCGGTCTTACTATCTGTCGATTAGCAAGAATAGAGCAAGAGCGTGCTCGCATACAATATGATGTTGATTATGCACATAACGAAATTGCTTTTCCATTTTTTGTTGCTCCATATAACTTATATATACAGGTGCGTAATTTGGATGAAGCCTCTGTAACCTTAGAAATGCTGTCACTACACTTATTCAAATAGGAGGTAAATAAGATGGGTAGAATTAGAGAAACTCTAAATAATTTATACGAATGGGTTAATAATATAACCCTAGAAGAGGATACGGAAGGAAATAAACATTTAAGTGCAGTAATAGCAAATATAGTAAAAACTGAGAAGGCGGAAAATATAGAGCTAATAGAAAAACATGAAAACGAGGATTCCATGATAGGAAACACCTATAAATTTTATGGTGTAACTGATACTTTCAATCAAGCAACCCTTACCCCTTTTAATATTTCAGAACACAATAAAATCACTATAGCTATTTATAATAATTATGATGAAGACATCTCTTTAAGATCTGTGAGTTTTCATCCAAGCACTGAATCAGGATTCACAGAGGTTGGAGCAGATGTAATAGAAGAATCTATACCAGCAGGAAATCGAACCGCAGTCACTTCTATAATCAGACCAAGGTTCAGCAATGAAACAGAATTTGAAACTTTGGACTCTCGTGGAAATGTTTTCTTTTTATCAGCATTACCTGGTATGAGCCTTGACATTCGTGCTAGCGTTGCACCAACCGAAGGAACAATGGATATCTATGTGTTTGGAAGTAGGTAGATAATATGAAATGGGTAAATGAGTATACTTGGGCCGAACCCAAATTCTCTGATATAATTTCTTTCCCTTACCCAGTATTCTCAATGTTATATAAATACTATAATTATGGGTTGGGTGTTATGCTCCCCGATAATAATTTCTTGGTTGGCTCTACTAAAGGTACAGGGACATCTGAATTAAGAAAAATGGATAGAGAAACGGGGAATATAACGGTTTTATATGACCATGCTACTGGCAATTTATTACCCTATCTTCTCCTGGAGTCTGGCACATTATTGGTTCACAATCCAGATAATTGGGGAGGGAATAACAACGAGTGGTGGAGATCCACAGATTCAACTCTTTCTAATTTTACAGAAATAACTCCAAACGAAGGGTATTTTCGAGCTCTTAGTAGACATTCTATTGCCGAAGGTAACGGTATAATTTTATACGGAGATTACAATGTGGGGGCAGCCGACGACGCTGGGGAAGACGAAGTCAAAATAAGAAAAAGCATAGACGATGGCCAAACCTGGACGCCAAGTTTTACTTTTCCCCATCACGATAATACAGAACCTGAAACATATGACGAAGACCCTATTAGACATATACATTGCGTGGAATGGGACCCTTATGAAAATGTTTTTTGGGTAGGTACAGGAGACCGTGATTCTGCTAGCCGGATTTACAAGACTGCTGATGGTGAAACATTAGAATTAGTAGGTAGGGGTTATTTTGATGGATATGGGGGAGATGAGGGGCAAGTTTGGAGAACCACATCAATACAATTTGCTCCAGATTATGTATATTGGGGTATGGATGGGTGGTTGCAGTCTGGTATCATCAATGGAAAATCTGGACCTTACCTGGTAAAACTTGATAGAAACACTAGTAACTATCAACTTATTCACAGAACAGCTAATTATATGTTTTATTCCGGTTTCGCAGATGTTTCTTTTTCAAACAAAAAAGTTATGTTATTCAATAATACCGGGGAACCGAGTACAATATACCAGGTTTTTGGTGACAGAAAAGTAGCAATACCGTATAGATGGAGTGAAAATCATAAAATTACATTTTTGTCTGCCGGAAAAGATAGAATTATCATAAACGGAGGAGGGGTTTTAGATAAAATAGACGAAGAAACAAGTATAGATTCAGCTATGTTATTATTTACTAGACCTATAAAATTCGTTTAATACAATAGTAAGATATAGAAAAGTCTTTAAATAAGAGGAGGGCAATTAAATGACCCTTCAGGATTATATCGACCAGGTTAGACGATTGTTAGACGAGCACGACACCGATATAAGTTTCTGGGAAGACGACGAGCTTATAGACTGGATTAATGAAGCCCAGCATGAGGTAGCTAAAATAAGCAAGCACCTTGCTGACAGGGCTTATATCGACCCGGTTGAGGAGGATATGTATAAACTCCCTGACGATTATATCGACTGGTATAAAATCAGGGTGAACGGCGATAACATTAAATCCATACCTATGGACGATGAAGGAGACAAAAAAGGGTTCTTTATCTGGGGCAACCATATATACCTATCAAAAGTAGAAACTGGCAGTAAGCTTGTCCTCTATTATTATAGAGCACCTATTGAGATGAAATTCCCCAGCGACGACCCGGATATACCTAAGCAGTATCAGAGGATTATTATACCCTTTGTGCTGTATCGAGCTTTTACAAAAGACGCTAAGCCTGATATGGCCTCAATTCACCAGCAAGAGTTTATGGAAAGAGTTAGCATTATGAAGCGTAATTTTGCCAAAAAACCTAATCGGCGTTCCTGGATTGTGAGGCGACAGTAATGTCAAAGTTTGAGAAAAAACCACCTTTAGGCAAACCTTACCCTATAAGTCCGTTTTATTTAGGTATATGGCGACCTTATAATCTGTGGAACGATTTTGAGGAAAAAGAAGACGAGTGGGAGAAAAAAGAACAGGTTCCAGAGTCCTCGTTCAGTAAATTTGAGGAGTGAGCTATCTATGGCACAGCGAGAGTCATTCAGGCTTTATGATTTTTCTGGTGGACTTAACCAGGTCGCCCATAATATGCACCTTCAGGATAACGAAACCGACTATGCCCAAAATGTCGTTTTTGACGAACTGGGAGCCTTGCTGAAAA
>PWGT01000187.1 GCA_003554535.1 Syntrophomonadaceae bacterium
TCAAGCAGGAAATATTTGTTCTATGAAGAACATATATACTTAAGTCCAGTTTGGTTTACTTATTCCATCCAGGGCAAAAATGTGTTAATATTAAGAAAGGATGAAGCCATGAATACCAACAGTATAGACCATGACCGTCTCTTCAAGGAGCTTTTGACCCATTTTTTTCAGGAATTTATGGAAGCTTTTTTCCCGGAAGCAAGTCAAATGCTTGACTTCAACCACCTGGAATTTTTGTCCCAGGAAGTCTTGACAGACGTTACCGCCGGGGAAAAGAAGTATATCGACATCTTGGTACAAACCCGCCTGTTGGGTGAAGAAGGAATTGTGCTTGTGCATGTCGAACCCCAGGCACAAAAGAAACAGAATTTTGCTCGGCGTATGTTCCGTTATTATGCCAGGCTGTTTTTAAAATACGACCTACGCATTTTGCCAGTAGCAGTACAGTCCCACAGGACAAGAAAAGAAGAACCCAACTCTTTTCAAGTAGCCTTTCCTTTTCACAAAGTGCTCGAGTTTCAATTTCTGCAGCTACATTTAAAACGAAATTATTGGAAAGATTATTTGCGTAAGGATAACCCGGCTGTAGCCGCCCTTCTGTCCTGCATGGGTTACGGTGAGAAAGAAAAGGTCCAGCTTAAAGTGGAGTTTTTCAAGATGATTATGCGTTTAAAGCTGGATCCGGCCCGAAGCCAACTGCTGATCGGTTTTTTCGAAAGCTATGTCATATTAACGCCCCAGGAAGAAGATGCTGTTCAACTGCAACTCGCCCAGGAATTACCACCCGAGGAGGTGAAAGAAATGGAAGAAATCCTGACATCATACCATTTAAAAGGCAGAGAAGAAGGTAGAGAAGAAGGTAGGGAAGAAGGAGTGATTGCCCTACAAAACACCCTGGTCAAGCAATCCAGGCAAAAGCTTGGCAGCATCAGCCCGGAAGTCGAACAGCGCATCCAGGAAATAAAAGATCTAGCCCTGCTGGAAAAGGCCCTGGAGCATATTCTCAACTTGGAAAACGAGCAGGAATTACTGCAAATTTTAAATGGTGCAAATTAACAGAATTAAACGATCTTCTCTATTTAAAAAACTACAATGCCGTGAAAGGATCTTTTAGCGGTTATCTTTGTGTTAGGAGAGTCGATCTCAAAAACGCTCAATAGATCAAATAGCAGTTATTTGGTAAATGAGCTAAGCTATGCTTTGATCAACAAAACAATCAGGAAATACTTTCTTGACAAGGATGAAGTTGTTGCCATTTACCTTTTCGGGTCCGTAGCCGAAGGTAAAGTCCGTCCTGGAAGCGATATAGATATTGCTGTGCTTTTTGACAATGACATCTCCACAGAAGAAAGGTTTGACAGAAGGCTAACCTTTATCATTCACCTGGAAAACCTGCTTAAATCAGAAGTAGACGTTATCGATCTATTGGCCTCAAGTCTTGCTTTCCAGCACCGGGTATTAAGAAAAGGAAAGCTTCTTTTTGAGCGGGACAAGAAAAAACGGGTCTGCTATGAAACACGGCTAAGGCGGGAATATTTCGACTTCAAGCCTTACCTGGAACGATATGAAAAAGCAGCCCTTAAAAGACTATAAAGGGGCATTTTAATCGCCCAGGAATTACCACCCGAGGAGGTAAAGGAAATGGAACAAATCCTGACATCATACCATTTAAAAGGCAGAGAAGAAGGCAGAGAAGAAGGAGTGATTGCCCTACAAAACACCCTGGTCAAGCTATCCAGACAAAAGCTTGGCAGTATCAGCCCGGAAGTCGAGCAGCGGATCCAGGAAATAAATGATATAGTCCTGCTGGAAAAGGCCCTGGAGCATATTCTCAACTTGGAAAACGAGCAGGAATTACTGCAAATTTTTAATGGTGCAAATTAACAGAATTATACGTTTTTCTCCAGTTAAAAGACCATGCTGGTGCCCAAGCAAATAGCCGACGAGATGTGGCAGGAAGCCATTGATAAAGCTGCAGGGCTGGATGGAGAAAGGACCAAAAAGCTGAAGTAGTTGTTTGCGAGCATGGTTAAACAACTTTAATCAAATTATTAATAAAAAAGTAAAGGAAAAAGGAAGCAAAAGGAGTGAACTTAAGGTGATGGATCGGGAGTTATTAGAGCTTGTCGCAAACCAAATGGCGAAGCTAACAAAAGACGTTGACGAAATGAAGGCCAACATGACCACCAAAGATGAACTGGCGGCAATTAAAGCCGACGTTAAGTTTAACAAAGATGAGCTGGCGGCAATTAAAGCCGACGCTAAGTTTACCAAAGATGAGCTGGTGGAAATTAAAACCGACGCCAAGATTACCAAAGAAGAACTGGCGGCAATTAAAGCCGACGCTAAGTTTACCAAAGATGAGCTGGCGGCAATTAAAGCCGACGCTAAGTTTACCAAAGATGAACTGGTGGAAATTAAAACCGACGCCAAGATTACCAAAGAAGAACTGGCGGAAATTAAAGCCGACGTTAAGTTTACCAAAGAAGCCGTTATCAAAATCGAGAGCGATCATGGCCATAAGCTTGGTGCTTTATTCGACGGATATAAGCTTAATTCCGAAAAGCTGGACAGAATAGAAACCGAAGTCGCCAAACATGAAGAGGTTATCCTGAGAAGGATAAGATGAGGACAGTTTAATTATAATACTAATATGCCGGGCGGATTCGAAATAATAACATATGGCTATTGTAAAAATAAAACTCATGTTCGCCAATCACCTGTTACGCATTCATATCCCACGGCTTTAGCCGTGGGCTTTCTGCTAGGATGATCGTAAGCTCATCATGGATGCAATTGAAAAAAATATCCCTCCAGATATTTGTCCTTTAAGGTCCTGGAAAATAAAACCGACCTTTCTTCTGAACAGACTTTTTAACGCTGCTGTATAGCGCAGTTCCGACAGGATAGAAACTGCAGCAGCATACAGATCCGCCCCCAGTAATAATCAACACCCACCCCACCCTCCATAAATTTAACTTTTTTACAACCCCTTTAAATCGTTTTTCCCCCTTGACATTGCGCACACTATATTATTCTCAATAATCCTTGTAGCAATCTTCATCTCGCTTTGTACCATTATTGCTGGAAACCGCCTTACTTTTTACAGCAAAGGTAATACTCCGTCGAGCAGTGCTTTAAAAAATAATAATTTTACATTCAACGCATGATAAACAGGATATAGCTATGCATTGGAAAACAAATGTGCATTTTAAAGGCCTTTTCTTTACTGTTCCTGCAACTATGTGGTGAATACTAAAATAAAACTGCAAAAACGACAATTTTAGTCAAAGGAAATATCAGTTTTTGCGGCGAAAAATAAGTTATATTAAACATTCTACCACTAACATAGTTGAAATATTGCTTACTCTAATTTAAGGTGTGGCGAAGAAATGCAATAATCGAAATTAAAAAAACTGTCTGGAAAATGGCTAA
>PWGT01000004.1 GCA_003554535.1 Syntrophomonadaceae bacterium
AGAAGAAGAGCAAGCTTGCCCGTAAATTTGTAAAAGAAAAATTTGGCCCTTCTGTGCACCTTAAAAGACTGAAAAAGCTCACATCGCATAAAAAATTAACAATTAAAAGCTGATCCCGGCTTGATTTTAATTATTACAAAGGGGAGTAATATTATTAGCTAAAGATTCAATGTGTTTTACAGCCGGAACTAAATATACTTCTTTATTTTCTTCTAAATATGAAGCGGGAAACATGATAAACCAGCTTATTATTAAACCATAAGTAAAAAACAACTCTTCTAGAGTATCCAGGTTGATATTTCTCTCGTTTTTAATATAATATTCGGTATTAATTTCTTCAAAAGTCAACTTGAATCTGGCAAAAAGTTTTATCAAGTCTATCCAGCGCGGTCCATAAGTGTAAAGAGACCAGTCCAAAACATATACATTATTGGTGTTATTTTCTACCAGGATGTTATGCCTGCCTAAATCACCATGCAAAAATACAAAGTGATTTTGAGGAATTATTTTTTCATACAACTTAAGGTCTACTATAATAGTTTCCAGATGTTTTATTAAATTTATTATCTCTACCGAACAATTATCTTCTTTTAACTTGTCAAATAAAGATGAAAATATTACTTTATTGGTCTCCTCTTTATGAATACATCTAAAAAAAGGAATCAAGGAATGGAGCCTTCTAAAATTGATTATCAACCTATCGGAATTCTCCACTTCATTTTTTATAGATTCCGGACACTTAATAGAATTTACTATTTGTGCTTTTTTAATTATTTCATTCAGGTGTTGTTTATCCGGAGTAGTGCCTTCAATATATTTTGTAGTAATAAAATAAGTACTTCCTTCTATATCAAACAAACTTACCAGTGGAGGCGCAACTTGAGACAATTCTGGGTAATATGGATATATATTTTTATAGAAGTCAACTTCCCGAACCCCATCCCTGGCATTACAAATTTTAGTAAAATATAAAGGTTCATGGGGAGAATCCACCGAACTATGAAGTATTACCCCCAGATTGCGATATCCCCCTCCAAAAAAGTATTCACTTTGAATATCTCTTTCCCCGGAGGGAAGAGTGAATCTTACTTTTTCCATAATTTCATTCAAATTAGTATTATGTTTTTTCTCTAGATATGCCTTGTAATAACTTTCTGCAGCGATAGAATCATTAATATATGCCGCTGCTTTTCCAGCCCTTAATAGATGTTTCTTTTTTTTCGGTTCTAATTCAATAAGAGCATCAGCTATTATCTTCGCCTCTTCTCTTTTTTTCAGGAATAAGAAAACATAAAATAACTCCAAATATAATTTAGGATCCTGCAAGTGATATCCTATGCCCTCACACAAAACTTTTTGTGCTTCTTCACTTTCACCAATGTTCTGCAAACAACGGGCCAAATCCCTAAAAACGTCACTTCCAGGAGGTTCCCCCAAGTCGTTCCATATTTCTTTCCAGCGGGTAGTTGCTAGCTTCCATTCTTTTCGGGTCATAGAACTACGGGCATAAGCTTTCAGGAGCTTTTTGTTTTGAGGATACAATTTTTTGCCCTGAATAAGGATATCGTCCGCGGCATTAAGTTCATTGAGAATAAAATAACAGTGAGCTAATTCTAAATATACTTTTGCTGGAGTTTCATTGCCTTTATTCTTTATAATAGCTCTCCACTGTTTTATAGCTTTAGACCACTGTTCTTCCTCCATACATTGGCGTGCTAGTTCAATTCTATTTTTTCTCTGTTTCTGGGTTCTAGAAAAAAATTTAGTAACTGGCTTTAAATTATTAGTAATCGGCTTTATAGGCGATCTAGCCATTTAGTTTCACCAAGCTCTTTTAAAATATTTATATAACGCTCTTTCATATGCGCTTTTTCATCAGTAATAGATTTAAGCAAAGAGAAATATTGCAAGGAATCAAAATATTCCTGGTCTGTGATTTCGGTATTAGGTGCATCTATTCTGGCATCAAAATAAGGATCAGGAATTTTCCAATCATCACCATAGTTTTCTACCAAGTATAGTTCCGGGTTTTCCGGAATCCATACATCCACACCTAAAAAATCAGCTTTTTTTAAGTCAAAAGGAGTGTTCCACCAACGGGTAGCAGTGCCATCATGCCACCGAATACCTTTTTCCATGTAGTGTGGGAATATGTCTATGGCTACTTTATTTTTATGAGTCACCCGTAGCCTATTGCTATTAAAATCTATCCTTCTTACATTAAAGTTTTCCTGATCTCTAAATAAAGTTTCCAAGTTTTCGGGTACTTCCTCAGAAAAAACTCCCACATCAATATCTTTGTCCCAACTGATAAAAGCGCCATCACGAGTAAAACCAAGAAGTGTTCCACTGATTAAAAAAGCCTTGACCCCAAAACTATCTAATGTATAGTTTAAATCTTTTAATGCCTGGGGAGCTCGATTATCGAAAGCCGATTCCTCTTTTTCTTGGCGAGTTTTCCTCCATTGTACTAAATTTTTTAATTGCTCCCTCTTGCCTGAAAGCATTCCTTTTTGCTTCTTCTGAGCTGCAAATATTATAGCCATTCGCAATATATCGCGACCTTCTTCATGTTCACCAGCTACACATGCAGCTCTGGCTACTGCCCTTAAAATAGATAGACGCTTTCGGCACGACCGTGGAGTATCAAACCAAAGATTTCGAATCTGAGAATAATCCTCAGGGCTCTTCATCAGCGCCACCAGCTCCCACCAGAGCTTGGCCTTTTTCCAACCTCGCTGACGAATTTTTTCCTCCAAAAGGTTTCTTGCCTTCTCAAAATCACCACTCGATTGAGCAGAATGTACTTCTTCAAGCAAGGCTTCTAATTCTTCTTCAGTAATACCCTGAGGTAGAATAGTATTTTGTTGATCTTTAGTATTTTCAGAGACGTGGTTAACATTCATTTTTTTCACCCTAATTTTTTTCTTTTATGAAAATAATTTAATTATCTACTAACCAAAAATTTATCGCACAGTTCTTTTCCGCTAGGCACCTGCTGTAAAGACTGCTCTGCTTTTTGCAAGTTTTCACGGGCCCTATCCAAATTTCCATCGCATACATATTTAAATGCCTGCCTCACCAGGTGATAGTCCAGATATTCCGGCCAAATCACTTCCGTATTAGAGCTTAAAAAAGCATCAAAACCAGGCACCGGAGTACGCCAATCTCCGTAATTTTCTCGCAAATATTTATCTGCCGGATCAGGTATCTTCAATTTAAGACCATCAACTTCAATAGTCCGCAATGAAAAAGGAGTGTTTCTCCAGCGCACAAAAACACCATTATGCCAGCAATGACCATCTTCTTCATAAAAACGGAATAAATCCAGGCTTATCCCCGAGCGATGCAATATAGATAATTTGGGATTGCGGGGATGAGGTACATCCAATTTGAATTGAGGATGGAGAGAAAACACTTCCGCAAACTTATCCGGATCCCAGTCATCTTCCCAAACCCCAACATCAATATCACTATCATGTTCCATAGGCTTTCCTTCTCTAACTATACCCAAAACTGTTCCAGCGCACAAAAAGAAAGGAATGTCCGCCTCATCAAAAACCTGTTTTACATCTGAAATAACCTGCATACTATTCTTCCCGGTTAACTCTCTCACATTTACAGGTTTTCCTGTTCCTTCTCCTTCAACTTCCATTAAAATTGCCCTGGCATAAAAATCAAGAGCCAAATCGAAACGTTCCACTCTTGCTGCTGCGTTTGCTAGCGGGCGGACTGACCGGAAAAATTTTTTAGGATCTCCTTCCACCTTATCTTTACGAGCATCAAGTATTTTTTGAAGCTGTTCCTCGCTGGTACAATTCTTGCAAATTGCCCATAATACCGGGGCAGAAGACGGAAAACGTCTTGCTGCTTTTACTGCAGTTTCATCTGCTCCTTCAGCTTTTTCTAACGAATAAAGTAACTTTATCATCCGGGCAGTAGTCTTGGGAAACTGAGGCGCTAAAAAATAAGCCTTGCGAGCATCATAAAAAGCAGATTCAAAATCTCCCCGGAACGCTTTATAATCTGCACTAACCCCATAAAAATAAGGGATTTCCGGGTATTTAGGTATGTTTGCCTCCAAAATCTTTTCCAAAAGCTCGTCAGACCCACTATCAAAAGCGGCATTAACTGCAATAACAGTTGCCGGTAAAGTTTCAAAAGTTACTTTACCGCTTTCTTCTATTACTCTAGACAGCTCATTATGAAGAGACCTGCTATCTTTGTAATGAAAAAAAGCATATTCTCTTAACTTGGAAACCGGCAATACTGAGTAAACAGGCAAAGCAGTAGTTACTTTTTGCAAGTAATCCTCTATTTTTGTTCGTTTAATAAACGCTACCACATCCTTAAAAAAATTTCCAGTTTATTCATTAAAGCTCATGATTCTCTTCTTTCTTTCGCTTGTCGAAACGCCAGGAGTACGATCAAGATACTCCACACGGCAATATTTTTTCAGAAAGTCAAACTCGCCTACCCAGTCATTACCCATAACAAATACATCTACCCCGTGTTTTTTGATGTCATCAATTTTTTGATCCCAGGAATATTCAGGAATAACTTCATCTACAACTTTCAATGCAGAAACAATAATTGATCGTTCCTCATATGGTTGAACACAGACTTTCTTCTTAGAATTCCAATTGAATTCATCGGTAGATATAGCCACTAAAAGATAATCTCCCTTGGCTTTAGCCCTTTCCAACAAACGCAAATGCCCAATATGAAACAAATCAAAAGTTCCGTAGGTAATAACTTTAACCATTTTAATCTCCTTAGACCCCTTTTAATAGTATGAACATTGTTCAGGTAAAACTAAAATAATAAAATGTAGGAAAATGAGCAACCCTATTCAATTATAATTTAAGTCTACCCAATTTCAAACTTTACTGTCAACACACCCTCCCTACCCACCGACAAAATTTACAAACCTTTTTCTGCATTTATTCTCTCTTCAAGCTTTCGTAAACGTCGTTTTGCCCTTCTGGGAACTCGTCGCTCCTCTTCTTGAGCAAGCCTTATTACATACTCCCAACGTCTTTTGGACTCTTCCCAATTTCTTAATGAATAAGCAATCTCAGCATATTGCTTCCATATATCAACATCCCGGGGATAATCCACTAAAACCTCCGCCAGCAAATCCTCAGCCATTTTATATTCACCGGCACCAAACTTCTCCACTGCCTGTTTTATGCGGATATCCCTTTGGACCGGCAAAGACTTTTTCATGCGAGAATATCTTCTAACCGAATTCTTGTATCTCCTTACTGCCTCACTGGGATCCCCATCAAACTGAACAGTGCCCTCTTTAAGCCAAATAGCCCTGGTACAAACTTTTTCTACAATATTCAAACTATGGGTTACCAGGACCACGGTTTTGGCTGTCTCCAGCATCTCCTGCATCCTTGCCGTAGCCTTTTCTTTAAAAGCCATATCCCCAGCTGATAGAGCCTCATCCACGACAAAAACATCAGGTTGCAGCATGGAGGCAATACTAAACCCCAGGCGAGATTTCATCCCACTGGAATATTCTTTAACTGGTTTGTGTATTTTATCTTCCAATTCAGCAAACTCTATTATGTCGTTTTCCACTTTTTCAATCTCTTTCCTGGACATCCCCAGCATCATCCCGTTTAAATAAATATTATCATATCCAGTTAGCTGTGCATTAAAGCCCAGGTTGAAAGTCAATAAAGCAGTAACTTCACCTTTTATTTGAACCTCTCCGTAATCAGGACGATAAAGACCACAAAGAGTCCGACACAGAGTAGATTTTCCAGCTCCATTGGGGCCTATAATCCCCAGAATTTCTCGTTCATGTGCCGAAAAGTTAACATTTTGCAAGGCCCAAAAAGGGTCCCCGTCCAACTCGAATTTAATTCCCAAGTTTTCTGCTCTGATAGTCTCTTCCTCGCCAACTTCAGTCCTGGTTTCCCTGATATTGACAAGCTTTTTACCCTTCCCCGCCTTGTTAGCTACTGCCTCCCGGTAACCTTCTGCCACTTCTCCAGGATGCCCAAAAGCTTCTATTTTGCCTTTATTTAACCACAATCCTTTGGTACAACTTTCTTCAATAAAAGAAGGATCCTGGGTAACCACCACTACCATTTTGGCCCCACTTACCAGTTCATGCATTCTCTTCACTGCTCGATCTCTAAATTCCAAATCACCGGTACTTAGCACTTCATCAACCACCAGTATTTCAGGATCCATAGCTACAGCAATACTAAATCCCAAACGTGCCCTCATACCGGTAGAATAATATTTGAGTGGATACCTCAAAAAACGCCCAAGGCCGGAGAACTCCTCTATTTCTGGCAAAACTTCCTCCAATTCTTCCCGTGACAATCCCAAAACCAATCCATTGAGAATAATATTTTCCCGACCCGAGATTTCCTGGTTAAATCCTGTCCCCAGTGAAAGAAGAGAGGAAACTTCCCCATTAACCTGCATTGTTCCAAGATCAGGTTTTAACATCCCTAATATTGCCCGGCAAAGGGTGGTTTTTCCAGCCCCATTAAACCCAATGACTCCCAACACATCACCCGGATAACCTGTAAAACTAATACCTCGCAAAGCCCAAACATCTTCAAAATTATTCTCTTTTTGCCGGAGGGACAAATATCCATGTACCAGAGACTTAAAATCTCCGCTTTTTTCCTTTTCCCCCTCATATTTAATTCCCAAATTATCAGCTATAACCAGGGGAGTTCCGCTTGATTCAACATTTTTTCGTGGTTGGACAATATTTTTAGTTTTAAGGGCCATTACAAATCACCAACTGTCCTAAAAAATATCTATATCAATTCTAATCATAGTAGCAAAAATCAATATATCAAAACCTTATTTATAATGCTTTAATTAACTTATGCTCGTTCACTTGATAAAAGTATATCATATAAGCTACCAGGGCAAACGAGACCACACCAATGAGCAAAAGTTTCTCTAATTCTGGTCCCGCCCCCTCCATAAGGATATTGCGATAACTTGTTAAAAAAGTTGCAGCCGGGTTTATTTCCAATATGAATTGATATTCCGGACCAAGCCGACCACCTTCCCAGATCACCGGAGAGGAGTAAAACCAAGCTCTCATCAAATGGGTAAGAACATTGTCTATATCTCGCACAAAAGTACTGTAGTATCCTAAAACCAACGCTATAGCAGTTAAAAACATAAACTGGACAGCCATAATCACTGGCAACCAAAGAATTTCAATCCCTGGCACCAAACGGTAAAATGCTAAAAATATAGCCACTACCACCAGCCCAAAGGTAAAGTTGACCAACTGAGTCATAGTAGTCCCTATCGGGAAAAGTGCTTTCGGCAAATAAACTTGAGTAATGATGCCTGCCCTGCTAGTAATAGCCTTGGCCGAAGAATTTACCGTTGAGGAAATCCACTTCCAGGCCACAAGCCCGATGATCAAAAAAGCTCCTACATAATCTCCTTCCATACCAAGCACCACTACGCGGAGAAAGTAGTAAACTGCACCCATGAGCAAGGGATCTAAAATCCACCATAGATACCCCAAAAAAGTATTACGGTACTGGGCTTTGATGCCAGAAATAACCAAATAAATGAGCAAATCTTTTCGTTTTATTAGTTCATTTAAATAACTTCGCATTATTATTACCAATTTCCCCTCTTTGGATTATACAAATAATTTTAAGAAGAGGTAATTTAAAAGTCAAATCTGCCAGAACAAAGTCCATAAATTTCACTTTTTTTACTTTTGTGCAGAAATTTTATTTCATCCGCAGTATACTTTTAACAAAATCCGCACTTTTTTTTACTAGCCCCGGTTTAAAAAAATCGCTGTTCAAATAATATCGCCTCTGCTCAGATTTAACAGGTGTTTGCCAATTACCATACACATGGCTTAAATACCCCTCAGCATCCAGGGGGGCTAAATACTGCTCTCCTCTTAAAACAACCGTTTGGTAATGGAGCATGAATTCCTCAGGTATTCTGTACTCACTCCCCATATCGTCAAGTCGTTTAAAATATCCATTTTCCCGAAACCAGCTCCTAATTTCGACTTGAAAACCGCCCTCTTCCACCACAATCTTCCAGTTGTACCGTTTGAACTGTTTGTGGATCACCTCCAACCCTGCCTTATAGAAATCTTCAACAAGTTGATGCCCTATATCTTTCACTTCCTCGTAAAAAACAAAAAGCTCCGCATCCCAATCCCATGGGATAAAATCTCCTTCCCGGATAATTCCCAAAAGAGTCCCATCTGAAACTATGAGGGTAATATTCCTTTGATGCAATAAATCTCTTACTAAAGCCAGGGTTTTACCTTGAGCTTCAAGTTGGTATTCGCTTCTCTGATAAAGCTTACTCATGGTAATTTATCCTTTTCGGTAAATATTCATGCTTATAAAGAGCCCCGTCGTCTTCCCAATAATTCCACTTTTTTTGCGGAAAGCGCCAGCTCTGGCCGTATTTAAGCTGTAAATACTCTTCTGCAAGGCTTGGGACCTTCACCTGAAGCCCATACACTTCAACCTCTTTCAAGTTCTCAAAATACATCTTTTCAACTTTTAAAACCACCCTGCGATTTTTTAAAGATTCCCTTCGCAGGCTCCAGTTATTGATAATTTTTTTTCCCCAGTTTTTTAACTTCTTCTGTTTTATTCCAGGATTTTGGTATGCCAAACGATAAAGTAAGTGGCCGAATTTAATAGTTTGAGTAGCAGTTATTCCCTGGACTCGCTTCCATTTATTATATTTATCCATAGTAGAACGTAGCTCTGTGTAAACAAGATCACCACTTTCTTGGTAGACTCTTAAATCAACAGATCTAATCTTTCTATGGCCAGAGGTTATCTTTATAACATAAGGCATAACGGTAACATAATACCCTGAACACCTTAACCGGTGAATTAGTGATTCTTGGTAAGATTGCAAGTCCTTTTCTAATACTCCCAAATCAATATCATGATCCCAGGGCAAAAAATTACCATCCCTGATTATCCCCAATAAAGAACCCTGATCCAACCAATAAGGTATTCCTAGCTCCTCAAGTGCTTTAACCACTTTTTTGAGCAGTAAAAGCTCTTTGTTTGTTATCCGTTGCGCTTTCATTTTAATCTACCTATCCTTTTATTTCACCCCAAGACAGTCATTGACGATTAAGCAATAATTTTATAAATCAGTACAAACAATTCAGTATTTAGTTTCCAAAAGAATTAACTATTACCTCTTTCAATAAACTCTCATTTACCTCCCCCAAATTGTTATCAGCCCTGCCGGGAGTAAACATTTCCGGAATTATCTTAAGAAGCTCCTCTGAATCTTCTATATACGAAAACAGCCTTTCTTCCACTTTAAGTTCTTCAAAAAATTCTTTGATGGTCTGGATTAACTCTTCTACAGAATTACATCCCAAAGCAGAAATTAATTCCCCAAAATAGTTGGGAGCAATCCGGGAATTAACTTCCAGAATAGCAGGCAGGGTAAAACCACAAGCCAGGCCATGGGGCACTTCGTAACGAGCAGTAATAGGATAAGACATAGAATGAGCCAAGGCAGTGCGGGTAGAACTTATGGCCAAACCTCCTAACAAACTGGCTTCCAGCATGTATCCCCGGTATTGCCCATTCTCTAAATCTCTTTTCAAGTAAGGCAAGGTGTTTAACACCAGGTAAACAGAACGAATAGCACAGGCTGTAGAAACAGGATTATGGTTTCGATTCCAAATAGCTTCCAGAGAGTGAGAAAGAGCATCCAATCCCGTAGTTACCGTCACATCCTCCGGTAAAGTAACGGTAAGAGAAGGATCGAGCAAAGCAATCTGTGGAAAAAGGCTTCCAGCCGCCAATGAATACTTCTTATAATTTTGCATATCCCAAACTGTAGCAAACGGCGTAACCTCACTGCCGGTACCAGCAGTAGTGGGAATAGCAATAAGAGGCAGGGGTTGTTCCTCCGGGACTTTGCGCCCTTCTTGCAAATAATCACGCAAAGGTATGGGGTAAGATAGCAAATAGCTGAGAACTTTTGCCGCATCCAGGGAGCTTCCTCCACCCAATGCAATTATCGACTCTATATTCTTATACTGCAAATTAGAAAATTTGTCTTCAAGATAATCCAGATCAGGATTGGGCTGGACATCATCAACAACAGTTATCTCTTTATCGGAGAGCATTTCAGTGATTTTTTCAGTTAAACCACGCCGAGAAAAACCGGGAGTAGTTACCAGTAACATATGAGTTGACTCTGAAGTTAGCTCGCTTAACTCATATAAAGAACCCTGGCCAAATCTCACATCAACCGGATTGTAGAAATTTTGTATTTTGTCACTTGCCAAACTTCTCACTCCTCTTTTATAGCCAAAATAAAGCTAAACCAACCTCTAGTTCTTAATAAGTTAGGTTAATAATTCATTTACCTTTGCCAGGTCTTGAAGATCGTCTATCTCAAAGCAGATTTCATTTCTATAATAAAAAGGATAAAGTGATACTTCATTCAGAACCTCATTGAGGGCTTCTTCCGCATATGCATTTTCTTTTCCTTCTCCAATAAATTCATTTATTGCTTCCAGCCATTTCCGGAAAGATTTCTTTTGTAATCGGTACATGGGCATTAAAAAGAAACAATCTTGACCCAATAGATCTACTCCAATTTGTCGTACTAATCCATTTTGAATGTATCCTTTAAAATCCTTTACAGGAAGCTCCATTTCGGGATGGACCAGCACTGCATCTTCCAAATCAGAATCCAAAAATTCTTTCAGGAGCTTATAATCAAAAACAAGATCCCCGTGCATGATCAAAACATCATCTTCGACCCTATCTGCCAACAAGTGCATAGAATAAATATTATTGGTTTCCTGGTAGCGAGGGTTGGGAATAAAAATAAAATTTAGTTGAGGGAAATGGGTTTGGAGATAATTTTCAATCTTTTCGGCAAAGGGACCGGTAGTTAATACTACTTCGTTTATCCCGGCATTTCTTAACGCCTCTACTTGCCTGTATAGAATGGTTTCGCCAGTACCAAGCTCCACCAAACATTTAGGAATGTCCCGCACCAGGTCTCCCATTCTTTTCCCCTGGCCAGAATTTAATATTATGGCTTTCATCAAGGTTCATCCTTTCTCCCAGCAATATTTAGTATTACATCTCCTGGCTATTGAGAAACTTCATAAGTTGTTCCTTGTTTTCTATAGGAGAAGTTGTGGGCCGTCCCAGGTCACTGCGGGCTCCCGTTTTTACCTTAATTTCCAGCAAGGAAGGCGCAGATGCAAGCTTAAGCTCCCGCATTCCTGCTAAAATTTCCTCTTCCGTTTGGGCCTGATAAACTTCCTGGTATCCACAAGCACGGGCTATACCTGGTATATCAATGCTTCCCGCTACCGTTGGTTGGCCTCCTACAGATTCATGAGTCCCATTGTTTATTACAATGTGTTTTAAATTATGAGGTGAAATAGCTCCGTTAGTAGCCAGGGCTCCCATATGCATGAGAAAAGACCCGTCCCCATCAATACAATAGATGTTTCTTTCCGGCTTGGCCAGAGCCATTCCCAGCGCTATCTGGGAAGAATGCCCCATGGAGCCTACCGTAAGGAAATCCTGTTGATGGCCCTGGGCATATTCTTCTCGATACTCAAATATTTCCCGGGAAGTTTTACCGGTTGTAGAAACCACCACGTCAGTATCTGCAAGAAGTGGGATCAATACCTTTAAAGCTTCTTCCCTGGTGAGAAGGGAATCATAATTCCCTTTTTCATCTTTAAATTCCTGACACTTGGAATCATCATAAGAAGCAAATGTCCCTGGAGGAACTACCAGGGCATAAGGAGCATTATTGGCCTTCATATAAGATACCGCTTCTGTCAAAGTTTTCCGAGCATCTTCTATGTTTTCAGGCAAAATAGCATATTCTATTTCCATAGCTTCCAAAAGCTTCAGGGTTACCTGCCCCTGTTTAGCATGCTGTGGTTCGTCCTTGACCCCAGGTTTTCCCCTCCAGCCAATAAGTAAAAGGGCAGGAATGCTGTAAACAAGTGGGTCTACCAGGGACATCAACGGATTAACCACGTTGCCCAACCCCGAATTTTGCATGTAAACCAGTCCAATCTCACCTGTAGCTAAATGATGGCCTGCTGCAAGAGCCAGAGCATTTCCCTCATTAGCAGCAATAATGTGCCGATGACCTTCCTCATTACTGGAAACAAAAGCACAATAATCTTTTAAAAGCGAATCAGGAACCCCTGCATAAAAATTTATTCCATTCTTTTTTAATTCCTGTTGAAAATCAGCACAATTAATAATATCTATTTCCCTCCAGGAATAAGGTTTAAAATATCTTTGATGGGCATGCATTCAGACTCGGACTCATAAGCTCTTTCATTAAGAAGAATATTTTGGGCCGTATTGACCATAGCCGGATAGGCACTTCTAATCAGGTGGTTAGCATATATTACGATGTTCGCCCCTGCTTCCTGCAATTCTTTTTCTGTAACATGACAATATGAAGTAGGCACTACAACCAGGGGAACAGCATCCACAAACTTGTTATATTCGCGGCAAAAATCAAATATTTCCTGCGGGTCTTTTTCTTTACTATGGATCATGATCGCATCTGCGCCAGCTTCTATATAAGAATGAGCCCTTCGCAGAGCTTCATCTAGTCCAGCCCCCACAATAAAGCTTTCAATTCGGGCAATTATCATGAAATCATCAGTGACTTGGGCCCTTTTACCGGCTGAAATTTTATCCATGAAATTTTCCACCGTGTCAAGCTGCTGTTCTACCTCCGTGCCAAATAGAGAATTCTTCTTTAGCCCCACTTTATCTTCAATCACTACCGCTGAAATACCCAGCCTTTCCAGGGACTTAACTGTAAAAACAAAATGTTCAGTTTGCCCACCTGTATCACCATCAATGATTATGGGCTTGGTGGTTACTTCCAAAATGTCGTTAATGGTACCCAAGCGAGAAGTTAAATCTACAACCTCAATATCTGGCTTTCCCTTGGCTGTTGAATCACAAAGACTACTTACCCAGATGGCGTCAAACTCTTTAATTCTACCATCTTGTTCCAGCTTGGTTTTTTCCACTATAAGGCCTGTCAGGCCATTATGGGCTTCCATGACTCTTACCAAGGGCTTCAGTTCCAATAGCCTTCTCATTTTTTTTATCCGGTTCTGCGGGGTAGTACCTATTTGATGCAAGGCCTCATCCAGTTGGGTGATGGAAACTCCCTTGGTATATTCTATTTCCACCAATTCCCCGCCCCACTGTTCGAGGGTTTTGATTACTCTTTCTCTTACATTTTTTTGAATTCCTTCTCTCCAATCATCTCCATGCACCACATAGTCCGGTTTAATTTTTTCCAGGTTGGGCACGTAATCAAGAGTATCCTGGGGAATAACTTCTTTAACACCTTTTATATTTTTTATTATTGCTTCTCGCTGCTCATAATTCAAAAGAGGCACCCTTTTATAACTGGCAATTACCTCATCGGTCAGTATTCCCACATAAACTTCACCCAGCTTGCGGGCTTCATTAATTACGTTTATGTGACCATGATGGATGATGTCTGCACTCATAGCCAAGTAAACTTTTTTCATAAATCCATTTCCCCTTACTTTTTATTATCAATATCCAGTAGTTTTTCTCCCTTATTTTCTAAAAACAATTCCGGATCAACCGGGGTTTCTTTAACATGCACGGACCAGTGCAAGTGATTTCCGGTAGCAAAGCCTGTTTTGCCCACTTCGCCAATTTTTTCGCCCCTGGATACCTTTTCACCTTCTTCTACATTAATTTTTGAAAGGTGCAAATAAGAACTAGAAAGTCCCGAACCATGATCAAGAATTACTGTTTTGCCTGGTGAAAGAAGTTCTTTCGCCAAGATTACCTTGCCAGAATTTGAAGCTACTACGGGAGTACCTCCTTCCACCGCTATATCTATGCCATCATGGCGCCTGGGCTCTCCTTGATTAATAACTCTTTCCGCACCGTATTCAGAAGAAATGTAACCTTCTTCTTCCCAATTTTCAACAGGCCAAATAAAAGAACCTCTAACCAAAAAGTCCTCAGCATGGACCTGGCGAGCTTCTTCTATTTTTTCGCGCTCTTTTTTAACTTGTTCTTCATCCCAGCCGGCAGTAACCGAGGGAGAAACCGAAAATTCCTGCCGGGGGCAACTCCCCTCCTCAACTTCTAATTCTAAGGGTAAAACCATTTCGCGGTGACCCATATAATCAATTTGCAACTCTAAATCATAAACATCTGCCTCATTATAATAACTAACTCCCAACAAAAAGCTTATTTGTTCTCCATCCCAGGTAAACCGGGTTATATCACCTGCGTAATCCTCCTTTTTTAAATCCACTTCAGTAGGAGGATATGGAAACGGGCTGATCTCCAATCGAGTCACTCCACCTTTTATGGGCTTTTCAGGTGAAACATTTAACTCTTCACCCACAACATTATGAGGAGAAACTTCCTGGCTTTCAGTCACCCCATTATCTGATTCTTTGTTATAATCTCCCCTCCAAAAACCTTGGATTTCACAGCCTCCTGCCAGCATTAAAAAGCTTGTCCATATTAACAAAAAAGATAGTATTGCAGCCTTTCTCATTATGAATTCCCCTGGCTACCAGCCGCTGAATGCTGCCAGCGTCGGGAAAGCTCCTCTACTATTTGTCGCCCTGCCTTCCAGATATCTCCTGCTCCCATGGTAATAACTACATCCCCTGGTTCGATTTCTGCCAGCACTGAATCTATCAGAGCATCGAGTTCCTGATGATAATATACAGGAGTATTATGTCTTTGTTTGATCATTTCTGCAAGCACCCGGGAATTTGCACCAACTATGGGTTTCTCTCCAGCACCATATACTTCATTTAAAAACACAATATCGGCTTCCTGAAAAGAATCTGCATATTCGGAAAGGA
>PWGT01000075.1 GCA_003554535.1 Syntrophomonadaceae bacterium
TGATTACAGTATATGGTTACGATGACATATAATAATTTATTCTCCAAAAGGATAATAATTCCTTCAAGTTTTATAGATTTATATATAATTCTGGCATGGTTTCCCAAATCCTCTGGTCATCTACGCCGGATATTAAAATTGCAACTCCAAAGCTATAAAAGGATACTTCAGGATTGGAAAAGGAGTTATTTCTTCTCCAAATTACGTCCTTTCCAGGTTATACCTCCCCGGAAATATTGTATTGCAGAGTTAAAAGCGATTAGGCTTACCAGAAAGATAGAAAATGGATAGCAAAATGTCATTCTATAAGGTATATGAAATGTTAGATTAACCATCGACCAGATAATTATACTCAAAAATATAGCGAAAGTAGCTTTGATTATAACTTCACCGGAAATAAAGCCTATTGTCAATATTGCCGAATCCCCTATATTTCCGGCTAACGCTGAAGATATTGAACCTCCTAAAGCTATAATAATAACTATCAAAGGAGATAAGAAAACAATAATCAGCCATACCCAGATAAATAGATAAGGCAATAAAAGATAACCAAAGAAACCAAAAAGATTTTTGGTAAATCCCTCCCAAATCTGAGCGAAGTTAGAATACATTCGACACCATAATAACCTGGTTCCATTGAATATTGCCCACCTTGCTTGATTTTGTTTGAAAAGACGAACCATAGCAATATCATCAACTACATTATTTTTGATAGTTTTATGTCCACCTAAAGTCTGGTATGTTTTATGATTAAACATAATAAATTGACCTACCCCCATAGCCAAAAACGATGCTTTAAGTCTATAAGCTAAAACTAGGGGCATAAATAACATCACACTCCACATAATTACGGGTACTACTAACCTTTCCGCCCAAGTAACCATCTTCTGCCAGGGCATAAAAGAAACAAGGTCCAGATTATGTTCTATCATTCTGCCTGCCGCTGTACTAACTGCCTGCTTGTTTAAGATTGTATCAGCATCAACAAATAAAATGATATCTCCTGTTGCCCTTTGTGCCAACTGGTGACATGCCCAATTTTTCCCTACCCATCCCGAAGGTAGTTTTTCTCCTTGTAAAACAGTTAAAGAGTGAAGCTTTTTATCATCTATTTTATGCTCATTCAGGTCTATTGTATGGTATTTTTGCAAGATGGCACCTGTATTATCAGTAGAGTTATCATCTAAAACTATGATTTCTAGATCTGGATAATCTTGAATCATCAAGCTATCAAGGCAATGTTCTATATTTTTTTCCTCATTACGCACAGGTATTAGAATCGAAATTCGAGGAAGACCATAAGTAAAATTGGGAGAATTGTTGTCTTTAAACTGGTTCAACTTGATAAAAGAAATAGGTGTCAGAGGCCTAAGATATAGCAAATTGCTTAAAGCAATCAAAAATATAATCATTAGAAATATGATGATGCCTTCTAAATGCCCGGCCAGAAATTCATTCATTATTAAGCTTGCCCTCTTTTAAAACGAAATTTTGGTTTTATTTTTAATTCAGGAAAATGCTTATAAACCAAAATCACAAAAGTTCCCAGCCATACAAGGTAGAAAGTAGGAAGGAGTTCTTGCCAAGAAATATAAACGGGAATGGATAAATTGGCAAGAATAACTGACCAGGCATCCTGGTTTTGAATAATATAAAAAACAAACAGAGATACACCTAAAAGTATTGGGATTTCCCAGTAAGTCAATCCGCACCATATACCAAAAGTTACTGCTACTGCTTTACCTCCTTTCCCCTTAAGAAAAGGAGAAAAGGCATGTCCCAAAACAGGGGCCAAAGATGCTGATATTAAAAACCAACCTGAAAAGGCTGCAGAGTAAGTATTTGCTAATATTGCCACAGGAAGTGCCCCTTTCAGGAAATCTAAAACTAAAGCAGGTATGCCAGTCTTGGCACCTCCAACTCGCCAGGCATTTGTGGCACCAGGGTTGCCATCGTGAATTTTTCTAATATCAGTTTCAGTCCTTATTCCTGCTATTATTACGGAAAAAGGAATTGCTCCCAAAAGAAAAAATCCTATTACAATAACTAATTCCATTTTAGGTTACCCCCAGTTGTAACAGTCACATCTGCTTTCTTATCAAAGCAACTTTCATAGAGGTATTTAATAAAGATGGACCTTTTCATCATATTCAATATCAAAGGATAGTCCCTCTACCACTTTTTCGTATTTTTCCACTATCTCTTTCTGATCCCTGCCTCCTATGAAGATGTTGGCCAGTTCGTAACTGTAGCTGTCTTGGCCATAGAGTTCGTCAAGGTGAACGCCTGCAGGCACCCTGATGATCACCTCTAACCCGGGGATAAACTTCTTCAAAATATTAATCTCACCTGCTGAGGGAATCATTTTTATGGTGCCTGGTTCATAGGTTCGCAGCATAAAGTTACCCGCTTTATTGAATTCACCTTCATATCCCAGCGTTCTGGGCTTTTGTCCTAGAGCCAAGTTCAACATGATGGAGAGGTGGGAGATGCCGTGCACCTTCTCGAAAATATCCGTATGAGCCTGAGAAATACGAGGATTAATTTCCAGCAAGTAAACTTCATCGGCAGTTTGATCATAGAAAAATTCTATGTTGAAAGGATAGTTATCCAGGCCAATCTGGGTAATTATACGGCGAGCCACATCAGACATTCGGAATTGAATCTCCTGAGGAAGTGCAGAAGGGTATTCATAACGCGAAAAAGAAGGCCGCCCACCTTCCCGAATGGAATCTACCACCCCGTAAGACACCACCCTGCCATCAATTACATAACCCTCCAGAGTGCATTGGTGACCGGTAATCAAGCTCTCGGCAATACAAGTTTCTTCCATGTTTGAAAACTCCTCCGGCATACCATACAAACTCATTAACTCTGTAAAAGGCCTGGTAATAAAATCGATGTTCTCCCTTACTTCCGGCATGACTTCGTAAAATTGAGCCTCCCCATTAATTCTAAAAGCCAGGTAAGAGCGGAAAGATTTGATGGGCTTGATCCAGAAAGGAGGAATAATCCCTATCTTGTCATAAGCTTCCTCATCAAATGGGTTGAAAACTTTAAAATAGGGAATGTGCTCTTTAATAACCTTGTCTTGTTCGAGACGGCTCCAAAATTTATGATCACATTTTATTATACTTTCCAGGGAAGGGCCAGGTACCTGATACTTATCTGCAATAATCGGGACCAAGATGTTGCCGGGAAAGTCATAGTAACTTGCTACCGCATCTATTCTTCCGTGCTCATCTATTCTTTGCTGGCAGAGATTGATCAAATGTTTGATATCATAAGCATCCACATCCCTTATTTCTGAAACATGTAGAGCAGGCAAGAAGTCGCAAAACGAAGCCTCTGGCAGCTTTTGAAGTTTTTTTAAATTGAACTCATCTAGTCCAATAATAAAGACTTGATTTTTAGACATATTAA
>PWGT01000115.1 GCA_003554535.1 Syntrophomonadaceae bacterium
AATGAATTCAAAAATTATGTCGAAAACTGCAAAGAGGCCCAGAAAGTAAGGGATAAGCGGGAGGAACTGGAGGAGTTACACTTAAAGAAATCAGAGGCCGAAGAAGGGGCAAACAATCTAAACAGACAGTTGAGAGAACTTTATAACGAGGCTATTAGAACCGATAATGATGAAGTTTATCAGGAAATTCAGACAATCAAAGGAAGGCTGGAAATCACAGAAGAAGAGCCGGGCCAGTATGATGAAGCAATAAAAGAGGTCGAGGAGGAGCTTCAAACAGCAGAGAAAAAATATTTCGAAGTGGTAGAAAACAAAGCTAACGAAACTGCTTTACCTTTTTGCGAAAAATGGATTGAATTAATGGAAAAACACCTTCAATTGAAAAAAGAGTTTGAAAAAATAGGAAAAATAGCTAAAAAAGCGATACCACAGCAGAGCAATCAGGAAAGGCTGCAGGCAATTTATTTATCCCCCCCGGCAATCAGAGAGCCAAAACCCCTGAGGACGGTCAGGTCTGAACTGATCGAACGATATAATAAGAGATGCAAAGAAAAACTCATATGAAAAAAAAAGTTAAAATTATCATCTTTGGAATTGATAAACTCGAAGAAAGACATCCCGAAAAATGTAAAATGGTAAATGAGGCTTGGCCTATTTTAATTGATAGGCTGGGCCTTGATCCACCGCCGGAGTTATTATTTTACCGCAAAATGCGAACAGAGGGAATCTTTAGCGTGTTATCCCGGAGTTACGGGTATAAAAATGATAATAAAGAGATATTTTTTAATGATTTGATTGAAATCAAAACTAACTGTTTGGGCATGGCAGCTATTGATAAAAAAATATATATCGGAGTTGATCACGGCGGCATAATTGATACGCTGGCACATGAGGCCTGGCATCAGTACCAGGCAAAGGAAGGCAAAAAAAACTTTTCCGAATGGGATTGTCGGCAGTTTGCCCAGGAGTTTTGTATAAAATTCAATCATTTTTACTATACTGATAAGGCCTATGAAAAAATTAATCTTAATATTGCTGAAATAAAAGCAAGTTGGGATGATGTTTAAATTTTAAATATTTCAGAGTTACTACCCCCCAGGCCCCTGGAGAGATCCGGGGGCTTTTTTTTATTTTTCTGGAAAAAAACAAGCATATAGCGGCCGATCTTATCCGATTCATGGGGTGTTGGCCGGGGATTTGCTCTATATGCCCGTTATTTTAAAGGAATTTATCAATTTTTGCTCAATTACATATATAAGCGTTGCATATCACTTTAAAGGGAGGGGTTATTACATTATCATGAAGAAGGTTAAAGAAGTTGCGGCTGAATTAGAGGTTACTAGGCAAACTATATACAATCATATTGAAAAACTAAGCCCAGAGATTGACGAGTTTATAAAGCAGGTTGACAAGGCTAAAGTTATTGAAGAGCCGGGGATTGAGATGATCCGGGAGAATTTAGGGATAGACAAGCAGTTTGACAGCAGTAAAGTTGAAGTTTTAGAGAAGGAAAACGAGATGCTAAGGGAGCAGCTGGAATATTTGAAAGAACAGATAGATCGGAAGGATGCCAGGCTGGACAATTATCAAGTTTTAATGAGGGAGAAGGATCAGGAGGTTAAACAGATCCGGGGGGAAGTGCCGGACCAGCAGCAGGGATTATTCACCAGGATTAAAAATTACTTCAAGGGTGATTAGAGTTTCCCGGGAAAGATGAAGTTAACATTAGATAAATAATCTTAACTTAAAATAAGATAAAAATAAATGCAATAAAGACTTGACGAAGTCAAGAAATCATTATATAATATATTCAAGAGGTGATAAAAGAATGGAAACTAAAAATTTAACAGTCAGATTAACTCCTGAATTACACAAAAAATTAAAGTTAAAGCTGGTTCAGGAGGAAAGATCTTTCCAGGGTTGGGCAATAGAAAAAATAAGGGAATATGTCGAAGAAGAGAATCAATAATATTTAAATTTAAAAGGGGGGTTAACAATGTCAACCGCAGTAGCAGTAAAGCAGGATATTTTAAATTCTGATATTGTTTTATCTGATAATGATTACTTGCAGTTATTCGGTGAAATATTAAACCTTGATGTTGCCAACGGTGACGCTAGGGCTGACACTATTCAATCTTATAAAAGCCATGTTGGGCGGTTTATGGATTGGTGCCGGAACTATGGACATGATCCTTCATCAATGGGAAAACAGCAGGTAAAGAGATATAGAAAATATTTGCTTAATGAGGGGTTAGCTTATGGCACCGTGGCCCTGAAATTAACTATTATACGGCGGTTTTTTCAAGGGTTGGTGGACCGGGGATATATGGACAAGAACCCGGCTAAGGGAGTCAAGCCTCCCAGAGATCGGGAAGCCGATGACAGCATAAAGCACCTGACACCTGGAGAAGCTGAATTATTCATTAATGAAGTAAAAAAGGCTGAAGGTATCAAGGGACTCAGGGACCGGGCCATGATTGCCATGATGCTGGTTGAGGGCTGGCGTGTTGTCGAGGTGGTCCGGGCTTCGGTGGAGGACATAAACTTTAATGAAATGGAAATTCTGACAAAGGGGAAGGGCAAGGATGCATATATCTATCCCCGAGAGGACACCCTGAACATGATACAGGACTATTTAGACGCCCGGGGTGATATACTACCAGATGAGCAGGGAACCCCGTTATTCGTGTCACACGGCAATTATATGAGCGGTCAGCGAATGAGCCGGAACGGTATCAGGAAAGTTGTCAATAAAAACTTGAAGGCTGCAGGAGTAAAGCGGCCCGGTATCAGCTGCCATGCTCTGCGACATACTTGCGGGATGGAGATCATGCGGCAGACTGGAAGCGTGAAGGCGGTCCAAGTGGTCCTGCGGCATTCTAATATATCGACATCCGGGAAATATGCCCATCTGGTTAACAAGAAAACTGCCCGGATTACAGAGAAGTCACAAATAACATTTTAGGAGGGATAAAGTGAAGAGAAAAGAGCGAATCATTAATCTGATAGGCCACAATATAACCAGATCTGCTGAATGGTTAGAGAAAAATGATCCGGAATTATTAGACTGGATTGTGTCGAGCAAATTTTGGGGCAGGGGATTTGATGAAAAGCCGCACCGGTCAGCTGCGGTAGTAGAGTTATATTTTTGGGATTCTGGCGTTGGTTATACTGCCACCTTTAAGAGCCACCCAGAGGGCATCAGGCAGAGCCTAAACAATCAACCAACCTGGGGCCTGGATTCCTGGGAGGACTGGGAGGATGAGCAACTGGAGCTTTACTGGAAGGAGTTAAGGAAGGAGGCTGTCAAATGACAAAAATGATAAATTGCAGGCTTGATGATTTCAAGAGTATAGATCATAATTATAAAGGCCAAAA
>PWGT01000190.1 GCA_003554535.1 Syntrophomonadaceae bacterium
AAAGAACTTGAAGAGAGGGTATAAATATTATGAAAAATAATGGCTACAGGAAAGAAAGAATGGACCGTGGTATAAAAGCCAGAGCTGATGATATTTTTGCAATCTCTTCCTATAAAGAGATAGCTTACCTGGTTCTGCCCAGGTTTCTCTTTATAGTATTCATCCTGTTACTTCCCATCCTGGGAATGCATGCGGGGCATTACTGGCAGGGGATCATAGTTATTACCTGTATTATAGCGCTTCTCACCCTGAGCTGGACTTTTATGTTTTCTGTGGGACTTATTTCACTGGGGCATGCTGTATTTTTTGGAGTTGGGGCTTATATAGCGGGGTGGTTGAGTTTTGAATTTGGTTTGCCTCCGATAGTTACGATACCGTTAGCTACTGCTGGTGGAGCAGCATTAGGCGCTCTGCTTTTTTATCCGGTGCTCAGGTTGAGAGGAATTTACTTCGCTTTAATTACCTTTGCTCTGCCTTTATTCATGATGCGGCTAATCGAGGCTACCGGTTACCTCGGAGGTTCTGCAGGATTAAGCAGGTTAGCATCATTTTCAAGCAGAATGGTTGCAAGCTATGTAATAATTCTGGTCCTTTTAATTGTGGTATTTGGCTACCTGAGATTGCAGGATATGGATTATGGCTTAGTTTTAAGGGCAATTCGCGATAATGACCTTTCTGTTTATGCTGCAGGCATTAACGTTCCTCTTTTTAAAGCCCAGGCTCTTTTTTTAGGGGCCTTGCCGGCTACATTTGCCGGGGCTTTTTTAACCCACCATTACCGCTTTGTTGGTATGACGGCTTTTGCCCTTGAATATTCAATATTTCCGATTACCAGTGCGGTTATAGGAGGAACCGGGCTATACCCGGGTGCTGTTTTAGGAGCATTTTTGTTAACGCCACTTTCTGAGTCGCTACGAGCTTTTGGCACCCTTCGTATAGCTATATACAGCTTATTGCTGGTCTTTTTTATCCTTCGTTTGCCCCAGGGTTTATTTAGGTTTATTCAAAGAAAGTACCACCAATATGAACGATGGGTTCCCATCGGTAAGGAGTAGCAACCATGAGTGATGACCCGATTCTTAAAGTGCAAAATTTATCGCGAAGCTTTGGAGGGGTTAAAGCAGTTAATGGAGTTAGCTTTGAAATTGGCAGGGGCAAAGCAATGGGCATTGTTGGCCCAAATGGTTCTGGAAAAAGCACATTAATCAATTTAATAACCGGTTTTGTTAAGCCGGACAAGGGTGCAGTATTTTTCAAAGGAGAAAATGTGACCGGGTTGAAGCCTTATAAAATTGCGACAAGGGGAATTGCCAGGAGCTTTCAACAAGTTAAACCATTTTATAATCTGCCTGTCTTTAAAAATTTAATTATTCCCCTTTACTCACCTCGGGTTAGGGGTGCGCTTAAAGGGGGAGGCTTTGGCCATCGAGATGAGTCGGCCATGCAGTTATTAGAAGAAGTGGGTTTTGAGAGGGATTCTAATCTTCCTTATAAAATAACGGGGTCCCTGCCACACGGGTACTTAAAGAAACTGGAGTTGGCCCGCTGCTTATCCCTTGAACCTGAATTGATTTTGATTGATGAGCTTTTTTCGGGAATGAGCATGTCGGAGATTGCCAGTACAGTTCCAATATTAGAGAAAATAGTAGAAGAAGGCAAAACCCTGATCATGATTGAGCACCGCTTAAGAGAATTATTTAGGGTGGTGGATAAAGTGATAGTGCTTAATTTTGGGCAAATAATTGCTGAGGGTCCACCCGATCAAGTAATGGAAATAGAAGAAGTGAGAGAAGCATATTTAGGGAAAGAGGGGAGTACAATTGCTTGAGATCAAGAATATGCTGGTTTTTTTTGAAAATGCGATTGCTGTTAATGATTTATCTTTTAAAGTAAATCAAGGTGAAATAGTAGGTGTATTTGGATCTAATGGAGCAGGTAAAACTACCTTGATGAATACTATTGCCGGGATAACTCTTCATACAAAGTACAGGATGCATAGAGAAGGTGGGCAAAGGATCAGTATTTATGGAGAACAGGTTTATTGTGGGGAAGATATCAGCCTCAAGATGCCCCATTACAGGGTGAAAAAAGGGATTATTCTTAGCAGGGAGCGGCATCCTGTATTCCGTGATTTGACTGTTGAAGAAAATCTGGTTCTCGGAGCTTTCCTTGTAAAAGATAAAAGTTTAATAAAACAGTCGTTAAAGCTAATCTATGATATTTTCCCTGTTTTACATAACTTAAGAAGTCGTAAAGCCGGGTTTTGTAGTGGCGGGGAACAGGAAATGTTAGCTATTGGAATGGCGCTTGCTGCTCGTCCTAAAATACTGCTAATGGATGAACCTTTGTTAGGATTAAGTCCGGCTGCGCAAAACCAGGTGGTCAATGCTTTAAAGGACATCCAACAACTGGGTTTGACAATACTATTGACCGAGCAGTATGCCCGGCCGATTATGCCCTACATTACCCATGGATATATTGTAGAGAACGGTTCGCTCATACTTGGTGGAACCAGGGACGAATTAATGCAAAATGAGGAAGTCCTTTCTGCTTATTTTGGAGTAGGTTGATAAGGAACGGGATACAAGCTTTTAGCTGTAAATAACTTTAATCATGAAAGCATTTTGATAATGAAAGTAGGGAGAATGATGGCTAACCAAAGCCTTTATGATGTTTTTAAAAAAACAGCGCATAAATATCCGGATAAAACAGCATTTATATTTCTGGGTAAACGTTTTAGTTATAATGGCCTTCTTAATTTGACTGAGCAGCTGGCGAAATCTTTATATCACTTAGGAGTCAGGGAAAAAGATAAGGTGATGATGTATTTGCCTCATACACCTCAATGGCTGGTAATATGGTTGGCTTTGCAACGTATAGGTGCGGTTGCAGTGCCTTTTACCACCTTTTACGGGCCAAGTGAAATTAGATATATCGCTAATGATACGGGAGCCCGGGTATTATTCTGTATCGATACCAATGTTAACTTTGTGATCAAGTCGCTGGCAGATACCCCTGTCGAAAAAGTTGTAGTTAGCAATGTTATGGATTTGTTGCCGGGGTGGAAAAAAGTAATTGGCAAAATGTACAACAAAATACCTGAAGGTAAATACGAATTAAGTGATAACATGATTACCTTGAAAAGGCTATTAAAGGATCAAGTTTCAGATATACCAGCGATTGATATTAATGAAGAAGACTATGCTGAAATACTATATACGGGAGGAACTACCGGTGAGCCAAAAGGGGTTCCAATTTCCCACGTGGTTTTAAGAGAGTCTTTTAAGGAGATACGCGATACAAGTGAAAACTTGATTCCCAGGGGCGAAGATATTGTTATCCAGGGAGCGCCCCTCTTTCATATCCTGGGG
>PWGT01000185.1 GCA_003554535.1 Syntrophomonadaceae bacterium
GAATCTTAGGAGACTTTGTTGCTCCTCAAGAAGAAACAGATTTACACGCTCCTTCTTCTCCTGTGTTCCAAGGAGAAGTTAAACGACGGGATCCTTCTGTGGTTCCTGACGAGGATGTTTCAGACGGAGTCCCCGAGAGACATGAAGACCCCGCGGGAGTTAGGAGAAGAGGGGAAGCAGAACCCGAGTCTATACCTATCTATGACTCCCCCCTTGTGGGTTCTTTGGTTAAAGCTGGGGGGATGGTAGGTAGCTATATTGAGAGAACTGCTGCGGCAGTAACCTCTCTTATGGTAGATCACTTTATAGACAACAGGAAACATCTATCTGAACAAGCCGAAAAAATGGGCCTTGGGGATGATTTTTTATCAAGCTCTTTTTCACGTTATTTGGACGACTACCAAGAACGCTTGGATAAGGTCCAGTTTGGTAAAGATGGTCTTATCACTCCGCACGTTATACCCCAAATGGAACAAGACCGGATGGATGCTTACGAGAAAAATTTCGGGTTAGGTATTCTTTATGACAGCTTTGATGCAGCTTCAGAAATAGCATTAATGTTATCCACAATGAAGTTGGTGAAACAACCACAAGCTAGCCAAGCTACCAGACTTAGTCAGGTTATGTCTCGGTTTGGACAAAACCCTGTTAAAGTTCCCACTAACTTCAAAGAAAAGTTAAAAAACCTGGGAACTCGGGAAATAGATATGAACCAATTATATAATAATTTAGGAAGAATGGCCGCTCACGGTTTTTCTACTACTCCAGGAGACATAGAAGACCGCGTAGAAGCCGCTGTATATAGGATCGGGTATAATATTACACCGGCGATTTCTCGGGGATTCGGACTATCTAAAGTTAACACTAAACTTGTGGACGTTGCGCTTAATACTATGTTAACCAGTCCCATTTACCAGGAAGCTTTTAAAGACGGGATTACGGAGGACGCTCTTGCTATAGCTATACCCCAGCTAATCATTGATATTGGTATGTCCTTGCAAACAGATGCTGCTCCAGAACATATGAGAACAAGACTCCAGGACAGACGGGTTAAGAAAATAGCTAAAGACCATAAGGTTTCTAAAAGCGAAGCTAAAGAGGTAGTAGAGGCCGTTGACAAGAGTATCCAACAAGCTAAAGCAGACGACCATTTACACGGAGATAGAGAAAAAGCAGTTAGACAAGACGTTAACGAAAAGTTTAAAGGGTTTAAACACAAAGTTGACAAAACCGAGGTCTCAGATGACCTTGTGGAAATAAAGATGGGTAAAGGTAAAGTATCTGATAAAGATCGTAAGATGCTTTATGATGAAGGTTTTTATTATGACAGAGAAGGGAAGGTTTATTATGCCTCCCCTAACGAGAGAACTATAGCTGTGGCCGAAAGGTTAATGCCTAAGGAAGAGAGAGCAAAGAAACCTGTAAAACCCGGTGTTGCGGCTAAAGTGGATTACCAAGAAGACCACGTAGTTATCCAACCTAAAGGTAAGCTTTCTAAGGCACAGAAAAATAAACTTAAAGAAGAAGACTTTGTTCTCCAGGAAGGCGGAACTTGGAAAGCTAAAAGACACAAAGGCTCCGAAGACCTGGCTGTGGATATGACCGGGGATACTACTAAAGTACACAGAATTGAGAAAGGAGAACCTTCTCGTGTTGAAGCTTATTCTGATTACGTAGATAGGGTAATAAAAGAACAAGAAAAAGATAAAGAAGATCCTAAAGGGACACTTAAAGATTGGCAATATAAAGCTCAAACAAGGTTAGAACAATTGGATGAATATCAGGGAAGAGAGCTTAGGCCAGAACAAAGAAAAGAGTTAAAAGAAGCTAGAAGAGAGTTAGCAGAACTTAAAGAATATAAAGCCAGAAAAGCAAGAAGGGGAAAAGATAAAAGAGAAGATACTAAACACGAGGATAAGGTTCTTGAAGGGGCCGATAAACGCATGAGGGAGTTAAGAACTGTTATTAAGAACCTAGAGTCTCAAGGAAATAAACTGTCCGAAGCCCAAGAAAGAGAATATAATATCCTCGTGGCCGCCATGGAAAGAAAAGACACTGAAACCCTAAAAGCCATGTTACACCGCCAGGAGAGTGCAGTTTTTACTCCTGGTTCTATAGTAAAACAAGACCTTAAAAGAGAAGTTACAACCAAAGCGGGAGATAAAGAAGTTGAAACATCCACCAGGATAGGGGAAGTTGTAGGATCTTATGTGGACGGAAAAGGTAGAATGCACTATGAAGTAGATTGGAGGACGGATAAAGGAAGAGAAAGAGGCACTTTTAGTGGACAAGCTAAAAACGTATATAAAATACCTGATGAAAAACTCTCACCAGACGAAAAACGGTTTAAGGCCTCTGTTAGAAGACAATTACAAGAAGAAGAAAAACAGCTAAAAGACCTCACAGTAGAAACCTACGAGAAAGGTAACAAGTATGTGTTAGGTTTTACTGACGGAAGAGCGATGAAAGAAGTAAGAGATGCTCTTACTGGTAAAGGAGAGTTTAAGGAACAAAAAGGAACCTTTGAATGGAACGAGAAAGAGGGAGAATGGATAGGGAATAGGACCACAGCTAACCTGGCTATTATGGAAGCTATTAAGAATAAAGACCTGGATGCCTTGAAAACTAAATATAAAGGCAAAAGAGAAGTTGATGTGAGGGTAGGTGATGTTAAAGACAAAAGGGGTTGGGAAATGTCTTTTGAAGAGTTCATGGTCCACCGTGAAGAGGTTCAAGGTATTAGACCTAAAGGGGATAAAAACGTCGCAGAAAGAGACCATTTTGAAGCCTGGAAAAGCGTTGTGGAAGAAGCCATGAGAGACAAAAGTCCTATCCCCCAAAAGGTTCGGGACCAATACAACCAGTTAACAAAAGATAAATCATGGGCTGATAAGGTTACGGTAAAAGGACCAGGACCTGGTAAGAAGAAAAAATTACCTGCTAAAGAGAGACTAGAAGTTGTGGAAAGAGAACTAAAAGACCTGGAGACAAGAGCAGGAAGAGCTGAGGGAGATGCTAAAGAATTAGCAGGTAAAAAGAGAGAGGTTACTAAGCAAATAAGGTCCCTGGAAGAAACCGCAGGTAGGCAAGAAAAAGGGTGGACAAAGAAACAAAAAGGACAATACAAAGAGTTAGAAAAACAACTCAAAGCTGTAGAAAAAGAACAAGAAGACCTTATAAAAATATCTGACTCCAACACCCTTCGTGACCAGCTTAATAAACTTAAAGAGAGCCAAGCACAACTTAAGAAGGAAATAGCTGGTATTGAGAGAGAAATGAAAACCTTAGAGGACAGAAAGGTTGCTAGAATAGATAAGAAAAACCCGTTTGGTTAC
>PWGT01000142.1 GCA_003554535.1 Syntrophomonadaceae bacterium
CCCATCAGTTTGTGACAATCCTTGGCTATGAATACCATAATGATGGTCCCGGTACGGAGTTTGGGGGAGACCGAAATGTTTATTATCTAAACAATGATGAGCCACTGTTCAGTTGTACAGATGAGCAAAGTTTTACTCCACCTCAACTATGGGAACTTTTAAATAGGCGGCAAGCGATTACAGTACCTCATCACACTGCCAAGAATGTGATGTTAACGAACTGGGATCTCCACGATGCTTATCATCAGAGATTGGTTGAAATTTATTCTGGTTGGGGGAATTCTGAAGGACCTGGTTGTGAAAGGCCTATTTTAGGTGGTGGAAATTATTTTGGATATTCAGTTCAGGATGCTTTAAACAGGGGCTATCGTTTAGGTTTTGTTGGTGGAAGTGATACCCATGTAGGTTGTCCAGGCTACTCGTATTGGGTTCATAGAAGAAAAGGTTATCGAAACGGGATGACTTGTGCTGTAGCTAAAGAATTGACAAGGGAAGGGATTTGGGAAGCTTTTTGGAACAGGAGAGTTTATGCAACCACTGGAGAACGAATACTGTTAACTTTTTACATCAATGATGCAATAATGGGTGAAGAAATACAAGTAAAAGAGGGAGCCCCTGTCAATTTAAAAGTATGGGTTTTAGGTTCTGATACTATAGAAAAAGTCGAGATAATTAGACAAGGGAAGACAATATATTGCCAAAAAGCGGATACTAACGAAGTTAGTATTGACTTTGTAGATGAAAGTTTTTTTGATTTAAGCTGGGCTTATTATTACATCCGCGTCACCCAAAAAGATAAAGGGCTTGCCTGGTCCAGTCCAATATGGGTGGTTTCCATTTAAGCTAATAGTCATATCTTAAAGATATCGATGTTTTCTTTGCTGTTTCAAACAACTTACTATTTGAGGGAAAGGAGATGCTGATGTCTGTTTCTGCAGATTTGATTCTTAAAAATGCTACTGTAATAGCCATGGACTCTGACATTGAAGAAGTTAAAAAGAAAACTTCAATTGCTGTAAAAGATGGCAATATAATGAGCGTTGGCAGTGAATCCGAAATAATGGCGCTGGAAGCGAATAACACTAAATTATTGGATCTTGATGGTTACGTTGTTTTGCCTGGCTTTGTGGATAGTCATGTTCATTTAATTATGACAGGATTGCAAAGTAGCGAAGTAAATCTTAGAGATTGCCGCAGCATTGATGATATCCTTGATAAATTGGAAATTCAATCTAAAAAAGAGAGTGGGTGGGTAATTGGAAGAGGCTTTGATGATTCTAAATTGGCAGATAAGAGATTTCCAAATAAAAGTGACCTGGATAAAGTTTTGCCGGAACAACCTGTTTATCTTCAAAGAATTGATAATAACCTGACTGTGCTGAACACTGCAGCTCTTAATGAGGTGGAGATAGATAAAGATACCCGAGGTTTGGATATTGCGTCTGATGGGACAATGAGCGGTATAATGACGGCTGATGCCCATTATTACATTCGCAAGCAGGTTTTTGATTTAATTCCTACGGAAAGGAAGGTCCAGGCTATAAAAGAAGCCTGTAAAAATGCTGCATGTAAGGGAATTACCACTGTCCATGCTATTGAATATCCGTGGGACATTGAGAGAGTCAGGGCACTAGTGGACGACCTTCCAATTAATGTACAATTTTATTGTCGGTCACCGGTTATTAAAGATGCTGTATCGCTGGGTTTAAAGGGTGCTGCAGGAGATGTGAACCTTGATGGTTCATTAGGTGCTTACACTGCTGCTTTGTCAAAACCGTATCATGATAAACCTGACCAAAAAGGTTTGCTTTATTTAACACAAGAAGAGGTAAACCAGATAGTTTTAGAGGCTAATAAAGAAAATTGTCAAATTGCCTTGCATGCAATCGGCGATCGTGCTATTGAGCAGGTAATTAATGCGTTCGAAGCAGGCTTAGAGCAGGTTCCCAACAAAAACCATAGACATAGAATTGAGCATTATTCCCTGCCAAACCAGGATCAGATAAAAAGGACAGCACAGCTAGGTATATACCTAAGTATGTCTCCGGCATTTGAATATCATTTTGGATGGGACCAAATGTATGGTAATAGATTAGGGCCGGAGCGGGTTAGGAATATGCATCCATTCAGAGACATAATTGATGAAGGTATAATTGTAGCAGCAAACTCTGACAGCCCAGTAACTCCAATGAATCCTCTTGTAAACCTTCAATCAGCTGTGGCCAGGCCATGTGAGGACCAAAGAATAAGTGTATATGAAGCTCTAAAAATGCTTACAATTAATGGTGCTTTAATTGGTTTCGAAGAACAACAAAGGGGTTCGATACGAGAAGGTAAGAAGGCCGACTTTGTTGTTCTAGATAATAATCCATTTGAGGCGCAATTAGACAAAATAATAGATATGAAAATAAAATATACGATAAGCAATGGGAATATAGTTTATTCTTCCTGAGGATCACCTACAAAAACAACATAGCATCAAATTAAAACGAGTGTTTGATGTTTCCTAGATATGGGCGGGCACATTTGCCTGCCCATTCTCAACTAATGCCCCAGTCAGTGCTAATTATAGCTTTCTTGACTGTAAAGGCCATCACGGCATCTCCATTATCATTGGTTTGGGCAACTTTTCTATAATTCAACTTCGGGTTTTATATTCCTGCCTGTTTATACAAAATGTATAATTTTTACCCGGTAATTTTAGCCTGAGAGACAATGAAATTATTTTTGCGTTTCTTTATACTATTATTGATTCTACTGCTGTCACAATAGTTGCAGTTAATAACGCTCCAGCACTTCAACTACCGAAAAATAACCAGGCACTGTAAAAATAGGCTATTCAATAAACCACAGCCGCAGTAGAATCTTTTTTTCCTTATTCAGTAAATTATCATTATTTTATCTGTTTTCTTGGTTTAGTCAATGACGAAAGATTGGGGAGTTGCTATTCAGTTTTATCCCGAAATCCGGTTCGTCCGGGCCTTATTAAGATAAGCAGGCTCTGGGTGGCCAGGTTTTATCCAAAGGGGCTTAGTAAATTATGCCTGATAAGAATTGTCCCCGGAAATCTGGCATTAAGAAAAAAGAAAGTACATACCCGGTTAAAGCGTAACCAGGGTAGGCAATTTTGTTTTGCCTGCCCTTTTTTATTTCTTTATCATAAGTGGTAATAATAACAAGTGATCATTCCCTCCGGAAAGGTGGAAGTAATTGAGCAATAAGCAGGAGTTATACGAAAAAGCGGTTAAAAAGATTAAAAGAGACGACATGGTTAAGCTTTTAAAAGAGCTAATTAGCATTAAAAGC
>PWGT01000229.1 GCA_003554535.1 Syntrophomonadaceae bacterium
ACGGTAAAAAATGAGAGTGGTGATGCTTACAGTTTCGAGAACATCCCTGGTTGGGCTGAAGAGCACCACGCTCGCTGGTAAGAGGCAAAATCCACCCTGGCTACTATTCCAGCTTAATGCTTTTATTTGTAAGACGGCCTCATCTATGTGGTCAACTTTTATCTGTCTAATTGTATTTTTTTTGTTTCTGCTCAGCCGCGCTTTGTTTTGTATTGGTGACGGCTTATCGCGGATAATGGCAGCGATTCAGCTGCAGCCTTTCCCCCATATTTTAGGCATTTCATACCTGTTAAATTAGCTATGGGCTTGAACCTGTATGCTTGAAAATGTGCTTTGTGCCCCATTTTTCCCATAGTATACAATTTGTGGATGTTTTTTTGTCCTGGTAAAAAAAAATGTAAACTTTTTAAGTTGGAGGGAGGATAATTAAAAACATGAACGAATAAATATATTCACGATGCTAATAGCATGTTCATAATATGAATATTGAAGCCTGTACCATTTGAAGAAAGAGGTAAACAATGGCTAACAAAAGAAAACCAGCTGTCATTTCTTCAGTAGGAAAAGCTTTGAAAATCTTAGATATTTTTATTGAAGAACAGCATGCCATGGGGGCTAAAGAGATCAGTGACCGCTTAGATATAAACTTTTCGACTACCCATCATCTGTTGAAGACTTTATGCTTAAATGGGTATATTAAGCAGGATCAGCAAACAAAAAAATATGGTCTAGGCATAAAATCGCTGCAACTGGGTCTGGCCAGCCAGGGGTTTTTTCAACAAATTGCTGATATTGCCAAGCCAGTGCTAAAAGATCTGGTTTCAAAGGTCAATGAAGATGTAAACCTGGCCATAGTAGAGGGTAATGAAATAATTTATATAGCCAAGGAATCCAGTTCACATGCCATGCGAACTTTTACCAGGCTAGGTGGCAGGGCTCCTTTATATTGCACTGGTGTTGGAAAAATATTTCTTGCCTACCGTAGCCCGGATGCAGTAGAAAAATATTTTGAGCAAGAAACCCTGGATAAGAGGACAGAAAATACCATCACCAGTCTTGATGTCTTAAAAGCTGAACTCAGCAGTATACGGAGGAACGGTTACGCCCTGGACAGGGAGGAAAACGAAGAGGGAGTAGGATGTATAGCTGTTCCGGTAAAAAATTATGATGGAGAAGTCAAAGTGGCAATTAGCGTTTCAGGGCTTTATTCAAGAATTGTTGATAATATGGATTATTTACATGAGGAGCTTGCTTCTTCTGCTTCCACACTGTCTCAAGATCTGGGAAGGAGTGCATACATGCAGACAACAGATATTAACAATGAAAATGGGGTAAAAACACCACCCATAGGCATTTTTGATTCGGGTATGGGCGGTTTTTCTGTACTGAAACCTTTATTGGAAAAGCTGCCAGGGGAGTCTATTTTGTATTTTGGAGATACTGGCAGAAGGCCCTATGGCCCTAAGCCTTTAAGTGAAATAAAAGACTATGTTTTAGATATCTGCAATTTTCTTGTTAATAAAAAAGCAAAGCTGATTATTATTGCTTGCTATACAGCCAGTGTTGCAGGAGAGTATGAAGCCCAGAAAAATTTTCCAGATATACCGATAATCGGTATGGTCGGTGCCGGTGTCGAAAGTGTTTTAAAAAAAACTAAAAACAAAAGGGTGGCGGTGTTAGGGACAAAGTGTACCATTGATAGCGGTGTTTTTCAAAAGAGTTTTGTTGAGCATGATCCTGCCATGAAAGTCTACCCTGTTGCTACTGAAGAATTGTTGCGTATGGCTGAGCTTGGTGGGGAGGCGGCCGGTTTTTCGAGAAGCGAGATGATCAAACTGGCCTCTGAAGCATTGCCCCCTGCATTATTAGAAGATGTGGACACCGTTCTTCTTGCTTGCACGGATTTTCCTTGTATCATAGACATCATTGAAGAGGTGGTGGAAGACAAGGCAATAATAGTAAATCCTACTCCTGAAGTAGCGCTCCAGGTTGAAGAAAAGCTGCATGAGCAAAATAAGATTAACACCGATGGTTCAAACAGTGAGCTTGAATTTTTTATATCAGGAGATGATGTTTACGAATTTAACACCTTCGGCAAGGAATTTTTGGGGATAGAAGTGTCAGCAAAAATTGCCGGACTCGAAGGTGACTATTTAAAAGGGGTGAACAGTGATTAGTAATAGAATAGCTGACAGGATGAATCGTATACCATTTTCAGGTATCAGGAAGGTTTTTGAAAAGGTGAATGAGTTAGAGAAGCAAGGAAAGGATATAATAAACTTATGCATAGGCCGGCCTGATTTTGATACGCCCGGACATATCAAGGATCAAGCTAAAGAGGCTATGGATAGCGGCCTTGTCCATTATACTTCAAATTACGGCCTGGAAGAGTTGCGAAATGCTTTAAGTAAAAAGTTGAAAAAAGACAACAACCTGGATTATGAGGCTTCCCAGATAATCGTAACTGTAGGAGCTAATGATGCAGTTTTTATGACCATGATGGCCACCCTTAATCCTGGTGATGAAGTAATAATTCCTAATCCTACCTGGCCCCATTACGAGTCGTGTGCAGAGATGGCGGGCGCTGTTCCTGTGGAAGTGCCCCTTAAAGAGGAAAATGGTTTTATTTTGGCGGTAGACGATTTGGAAAAGGCGATTAGTGAGCGTACAAAGATGCTTGTTTTGAATACTCCCGGCAACCCTACCGGAGGAGTTTATAGTGAAGATGATTTGGCAGAAATTGCCAGGTTTGCCCAGAAGCACGACCTGTTGGTTTTAAGTGATGAAATATATGAATACTTAATCTATGACCAGGCAAAGCATTTCAGCATTGCTGCTCTTCCCGGCATGAAAGATAGATCGATTATCGTTAACGGTTTTTCCAAGGCATATTCTATGACCGGTTGGCGTTTAGGGTACGTGGCTGCTCCTCTGGACATAATTTCTGCCATGATCAGGATACACCAGTATACTGTTACCTGTGCCACGGCTTTTGTGCAAGCAGGTGGAGTAAGCGCTATTACTTCTTCCCAGGAATGTGTGACCCACATGGTATCTGAGTTTGACAAAAGGAGAAAGATGGTAGTATCCCGTCTCCAGGATATAGAAGGCATAAATTGCCAGGCTCCTAAAGGTGCTTTTTACGCTTTCCCAAGTATCAAGGAGATGGGAATGACTTCAGAGGAAGCAGCTTACCATTTTATTAACCACGGTGTGGCTATGGTTCCGGGGTCAGCATTTGGATCATTTGGAGAAGGTTTCCTTAGAATTTCCTACGCAAGTTCATATGAAAACCTGG
>PWGT01000046.1 GCA_003554535.1 Syntrophomonadaceae bacterium
ACATAGGCCAGGCTAGGGAGCAAGAACTATTTCAAGAGTATTTTGGGCATTGGGAGCGCTATCGAGATGATGCTCCTCACATGATGGCCTGGAATAGCTGGTATAATTATTATACTGATATTTCGGAAGAGCTTGTGGATACCAACCTCGAGGCTTTATATAAAGAAAATATTCCAGTGGATGTTTTTCAGATAGATGATGGTTATCAAAAAGCGGTGGGGGACTGGTTAGAGGTTAATAACAAATTTCCTTCCGGCATGAAAGAATTAGCCCATCGTATAAGAAATTACGGCCATAAACCCGGGCTTTGGCTGGCGCCTTTTATTTGCGAGCAAAATTCCCGCCTCTATAAAATTCATCCTCAATGGCTTTTAAGGGATGAAAAAGGCAAGCCGGTGAAAGCCGGCTGGAATCCACTTTGGAGCGGTACTTTTTTTGCACTGGATTTCTACAATAAAGAGGTACGAGAATATTTAAGGCAAGTTTTCCAAACTGTCCAGGAAGAATGGGGCTTTGAATTTCTCAAACTGGATTTTCTTTATGCAGTGGCTTTGTTGCCCAGAGAGGGGCGTTCTAGGGGAGAAATAATGTGCGAGGCAATGGAGTTTCTGCACAGTTTGGCTAAGGGATCTCAGCTTTTGGGTTGCGGAGTGCCCTTGGGTGCCGCAATAGGCAAGGTGGATTATTGCCGAATCGGAAGTGATGTGGCTCCTTTCTGGGATTTTCAGATTTTGAAAATGCTAAATATCAGAGAGCGTATTTCCACGGTGAATTCTTTGTGCAGCACCCTGGGAAGGTATCATTTGGATGGCCTTGCTTTTCGCAATGATCCCGACGCGTTTATTTTGGGGGATGGCAAGCCGGGAGCAAATTTCAACAAAATGAACTTCAGGCAACGCTATACCTTGTTTTTCCTCAATCATTTGTTAGGCGGGCTTGTTTCTTTTTCGGATAATGTGGCTGAATATACGGAAGAGCAGATGAATTTATTTTGGAGCGCTTTTCCCCTCCATAGGAAAAAAGAAATTTCGGATATAAACAAAGAAGATAATCTTTACCGGATTAAATTTAAAATAGGGAAGCATGAATATCTAGCGCTGGTCAACCTGGGAGATCATTCCAAACATGCTAAGATAGACAAAGGTGTTTATTTTAATCCCGAGCATTTTCTTAAGAAAGATTACGAAAGTATTGAAGTTATGGCTCACCAAACTGTTTGTTTTCGTAAAGTTGCAGCCCGTCCTGAGAAGCCTTATTTGTTAGGCGCTACCGGGCACATCTTTCCCGGTGCCCAGATTGATAAAACTATTGCCCGGGAAGATAATTTTATATTAAAAATGTACCCGGAAGCATTTTCCCAAAGTAAGGTTTATGTGGCAGTTCCCACCAATGAAGAATATTTGCGGGTAAATAAAGTTGATTACCCGGTGAAAGAGTGGGATGGTTTTAATTATGTAGAAATAAAACCGTTGTCAAATAAAGATAATTGATTGCCCGGAATCCCCGGGTTACTCGGAAAAGGAGGTTCTATTCAGATGGGGCATCTTAATCATTCTAAAAACGATGTATATCATGAACTAGCTCACCGCCTGGAAAAAAATCCGGCAGGAGCACCTTTAACTCCTACTTTAATTCAAATTTTAAAGCATTTATATGGGGAAAGAGAAGCAGAAATTGGCAGCAAATTTCCTCTAATGCCTTGCACATTTGAGGACTTACAAAAGAATACAGAGCTTCCAGCGGAGACTTTACAGGACAATTTACAAGAAATGTCCAACCGAGGTCTGGTAATAGAATTTACTCAAAATGAAACGACTTACTATCTGCTTTCCCCAATGGTAGTGGGCTTTTTCGAGTACACTTTCATGCGTAGCAATGAACATCTTCCCATGCAAGAGCTAGCTTCTTTGTTTGAACAATATCTCAATGAAGAGGGAGTGCCGGAAGAAGTTTTTGGCGGCGAAACTAAAATGTTTAAGGCCCGGGCTTATGAAAGATTAATGCCTCATGAAGTGGAAACAGAGGTTTTAAATTATGAGAAGGCCTCCGAAATGATCCGAGATGCAGGTGGGGGCGCGCTCTCTTTGTGCAGTTGCCGCCACAAAGCTACTTTGCTGGGCAAAAATTGCGATACTCCTCTGGAAGTGTGTACATCCATAGGCTATGCGGCAGAATGGTTGATAGCCAGAGATTTGGCCAGGCCAGCGGGAGTTGATGAATTGCTCAGAGTTCTTGAACATACGGAAGAACTAGGATTAGTTCATTTAGGCGATAATGTCCGCAAAAACCCTGCATACATATGCCATTGCTGTAGCTGTTGTTGTGGGGTGCTTAGAGCTATAAATGAGGCGGGTGTAAATTCGGTGCAGCCTAGTAATTTTATTCCTTACTTTGATAAAGAGAAATGTAATGGTTGTGGAAAATGCGCTGAAAGATGCCCCGTTGATGCAATTGAGATTGTGGAGGAAGTGCCGGGAGATAAGAAAAGCAAACAAGCTACATTGCAAGAAGATAGATGCCTGGGTTGTGGGGTATGCATAGACGGATGCCGCCAGGATGCAGTATGGTTGTCGCAGCGTAAAGATATTTATGTGCCACCTAAAAACAAAACGGAACAGCTATTCCGTATAGCCATGGAAAAAGGAAAAACTCTGGATTAATTGTAATTGATTAATGAAATTTTTCTTACGGGTTTTAATAGATTATAATAGTTGTTAGAAAATAAGAACGGGGGGGAAGCATGAAAATGGATAAAAGGTTAAAAGGTTGGGCAGTGATTGTTTTGGCAGTAGCAATGCTGGCAGGAGGATGTCATTTGTTTGAAGGGGAGCAAGATTCGCCGGAAAGTACAGTGCGAGCTTATTTTGAGGCTTTCCAGAGGAATGATTTTGGAGAAGCTATGGCGTTAACGGTAGGTGGAGAAGATGTTAGTGATGATGATTTGCAAATGTTGGAGAATGTTTTCGAGGGATTTGAAATAGGCGATTTTTAAGTTGGAGAAACGGAAATGCTCAGTGAGACAGAAGCCGAAGTGGAAGTTACAGTAACTACCATTTTTGAAGGGGATGAATCTGTTTCATCAGATAGGGTAAGAGTGGTACAACAAGATGGGAAATGGTTCATAGATGATGAAACTCAAGCACCACAGGATGATCCATTTGAAGAGGAATGGAACGGGGAGGATTTTGGAGAGCCCCGTGATATGGAAGATTTGCTGGATGATGAAGAAATTGAGGAAATGCGAGAA
>PWGT01000203.1 GCA_003554535.1 Syntrophomonadaceae bacterium
AATATCTTTGATGATTATGACGCCTATGGGCTTTTGCAAGAATACAAGCAGCAGACCGTAGTAGAAAACCGTTTCAAGTTTATCAAACACCCCCTTTATGTAAGCCCCATGTTGTTGCATAAAAAGGAGCGGATGGAGGCCTTAAGCTATGTGGTCTTGATGGCGCTGGCGGTATATATAATTCTGCAAAGAAGGGTGCGCCAGGCTTTGGAACAAGGGGAAGAGCCGTTAACGCTGCCAGGTAAGAAGAAGAGCTTCGAGCCTACCGGGAACAAGGCTTTAGAATTATTAAATACGGTAAATATTGTGGTCATTAAGGATAATGACAAGATTGTACAACGGTTCTTACAGGAGCGCTTTGAGAAAAAATTAGGTAAGTTGTTGCGCTTGATTGGTTTTGATAAAGAAATTTTTACCCAGCCCAGGCCCCCTTAAATAGCTTTTATGAGCAAATAGCATGACTAAAAAATATTGGGATCCTGCACCAAGGGGTGCGGAAGATGAGTTTGTAGTACCCTTACTGTTTGTTTTCGGTTGTGATGAAGAAAAAGAAGTTTTGGATGGAAATGACCAGATCAAAAAAAGCCCTGGTGATCGCTTTGAATTAGCTTATGATATATTGGAAAAAGAAAGGGACATGGAAGAAGGGCAGAGGGTTTCTATTCAGCGACTTAATAGCAACTATATGCTTATTGAAACGGATATAACCCATCGTGGCGGAATATTTTACCTACTAGACGTTCAAGAAAAAGAAATAACAGAACTTTTTAGAGAAGGATATCCAGAGATAAAAGAAATTACTCGTGACAGCATAACTTTTTTGCTGCAAAGGCATAATGGCCCTGCAGGGCAGGTTTTCCCGTATCTTCTCTATGTAGATTTGGAAACAGGCAAAACAGAAGAAAAACCTTATTACGCAGGTTTAGACGAAACCATGGAAATAGGTGCGGGACAACCAGGTTTAAATGGAGCCGGGTTTACACTGGAAAAGATGGAGGCAATCGATGAAACATTAATTTTCAGGTTTGAAGAAACAGAAGATATTTTCATTGCTGGAGGTATGGTATCACCGGACATAGAGCTTAGTTCTTGTTCACGTCTACACAACAAGCTTGATACAGAAAAAGCCCTGGGAATAACTTTTGAAGAAACTACAGTAAAGGATAATAATCTGGAAGATAACTTAAAAGAGCATCCTTTGGTTGAAGATGTTCATGTGGAGGAGTACCAGGACGGCCTTGATGCTTATAATGTATTTGTTGCTTTGGAGTTTAATGAAGAGATCCAGTATAATTGCGAATTTGATAAGGACGAAGATGAAACAGTCTCTGATCTTTACATTTCTATAAAGTAATGGAGTGAGCTGAAGGTAATTCTGGAGGTGTAGTGTGTACTAATATAAAAATTGGATTCCTATAACTGGTAATTAATTTAATGAGCTCCTTTTGATAAGCGCTATTACGCTGCAAAAAGGGATTGTTCTATCGTAAGCTTACATAATTTCTTGGTAAATTTGGTGCAGCGCGAATGCCTTGCATTGTATTCGGCTTGTTTCTTTACCAAATTATATATTATGGTTACTATCTTCTTGGAAATTACTATAAGCGCTTGTTTCGTCTTAAGAGGGTTGTTAGAGCGTGTTTTTAGATATTGGTATAGCTCCTTCATTTCGTTGTTTTGGGCCACCATGGTCCTGGCCATTTGATATAATACGCTCCTCAAGTTTTTCCTGCCTCGCTTTGAGATGGAGGTCCCGCTCTTATTATTTCCTGAGCTGTCCTCTACCAGGTTGTATCCCGCTAATTTGCTTATTTGGCGGGGATGTTCAAATCGTAGCGGGTCTCCGATCTCGCCTAAGAAACTGGCAGCGGTCACTACGCCTACTCCTGGAATGCTAAGTATTAATTCTTTTAAGCCTGTGTCGGATAAGGCCTTCTCCATGGCGTTTTCTATTTGCTCCAATTGCCTGGCCAACAACTCTAATTCTTCAATCATTAACTGTACTTTCAGCTTTGCTGAATTTATCCCGTAGGTCACTCCTATGGAGTTTTGGGCTATTTCTACGAGTTCTTCAGCTTTCTTTCTGCCTACTGTCTTCTTAACCGCCTTTTTTATCTCCGCCAACACCCCCTCCACTCCCAGCTCAAGGATTAGGGAAGGAAACGGGCAGGACTTCATTATTTGTAAAGAGGATTTCCCTTTTAATGGATGTTTAAATGCCTGCACTATTTCAGGAAAATATTCATCCATTACGGTGGTTATGGAATTTTTAATGGAATTATGACGCCTCATCAGGCTTATTCTTGAGTTCGTTAACACCCTTAGTTCTGCAAATACATCCTGGGGCATGTATACTTCATAATAGCGCCCGTCCCGAACTAACCTGGCTATAGTTAAAGCATCTTTTTGGTCGCTTTTGGTGGGGCTGTTATCGTCAAGTTCTTTGGCTCGTTTAGTATGGTGAGGATTAATCATAACTACGGTAATCCCAGCCAAAATTAGATAGTTCGCAAAAGGTTTCCAGTAATGCCCCGTGGGCTCCATGCCTAATATAACTTTATCCAGGCCTTTTAGCTTGCAAACCCCTTCAATACTTGCTAAAATGTTCTCAAAGCCAGTTCTATCATTCCGAAATTTAATGGCTTTACCTAATTCTATACCACGATAGTTGGTAAACTTGGCCCATTGAACTTCTTTGGCAATGTCTACTCCAACAATTAATGTGGTCGGGGTTATAGCTTCAAGTTTGCTAGCTTCACGCTTTTTCATGGCTCATAGCCTCCAGTTTATGGTTTTTGTGCGTCTCGTAGCACACATTAATCATAACTGGAGGTTATTTATTTTTCAAAGAGCATTTTCATCCCTTACAGGAATGCTTTAACACTAAATAAATTATGTTATATTTCTGTTTTTTTTAATAAAAATTCTTCTTATTTGTTAATTATTAGCTAATGTTGTATAAATTTTAAAAAATATCTAGGTTATGCTGAGAAAAATATATTTTATCAATTTATAAAAGTCGAGGTTTCAGAAGCACAATCAACATTGGAAATAGTGAAAGATTAAAACTATTATATATGGCAATAAGACTATCTCCTGTCAATCTTGGTTAAGCAGCACCCTCGCGATCTGCCTTGAGATGCAGACCAGGTTTCCTTCTTTATCCCAGACTTCCCCGTCTTCTTCTACCATGCCACCGGTAAAGAAGCGGCTTTGCAAGCTGAATTTAAGCAACCTGGTTTGC
>PWGT01000094.1 GCA_003554535.1 Syntrophomonadaceae bacterium
AACCCCTTTTCATAATTGCCTGAATTGAGGGAATACAGGACTTGTAAACACATTCATATCAACCGGTCATAATGAACTCCAGAGCTAATTTTCAGCGCTAAGACTTACTGTAGAAGCCTGGCCCCAGAGCCTTTCCAAATTATAAAATTCCCGTTCTTCGGGTTGAAAGATGTGGACAACCAGATCGCCATAATCCAGCAATACCCACCTTCCTTCCCGATAGCCTTCAAGTCTGAATAGAGTGAACCCTTCTTTTTCAAGACCTTCCATGAGGTGATCTGCCAAAGTGTGAACCTGCTGCGCTGAAGTTCCTGAACAAATCAGGAAATAATCGGCCAGATATGTCACCTCGCTTACTTCTAAAAGTACGGGGTCCAACCCCTTCTTTTCATTAAGTAGATTAGTAGCCAGTAAAGCTATCTCCCGGGAAAAACTTTCCTCTTCATTTGACAAACAGCCCCACCTCCTCAATTATTTATTATATTTTATTAGCAATTCGTTTCGCAATGCTACAGTATCTGGATGCAAAAGCCCACCTCTTTCCAAAACCAAACTCAGGGAAGAGTCAGCAACTTGATAAAGAGCCGCTTCCAGGTCCTCAAAAACCAAATGCCTTTTTTTGCGAACGCCAGGATAATTTCGCCCTGGTTCCACAGCATCAGCCAGGTATATTATTTTGTCCAATAGATTCATACCGGGAGCACCAGTAGTATGCAGTCTTATAGCTTGCAGTATGTTCTCGTCAGCGATCCCCACTTCATGTGGCAACAAAGCAGCACCGACAGGGGCATGCAGCAGTTGAGGAGAATGCTTGGTAACTTCATCTAACTCGACACCCAAACTCGAAGCCTTTTGACGCAATTCCTGTTCCGAATAAACTTTTCCATAGTCATGCCACAGGCCAGCCTCGTAAGCAATTCTCTTGTCAGCACCATTCCTTTCAGCCAAGCGGTAGGCCATTCTTGCCACACCCAAACTATGGCGAAACAGTTGACGGTCCAGTTTTTCCCTCAAAATATTTTTGGCTTTGCGTGTGGGCACCCCGTTTAAGCCTCCACCCATAGACTTATGCTCTATATCCCTATATGCATAATTCGACACTAAAATTCGTTCTCCTCCATATGCTCAGGAAAGGAGTTGAATACATGATCTTATTATTAGCAAATGCAAAGGCAAAGGCAAAGGCAAAGGAAGAAGTCTTCCCTGTGCCGTTCCTTGCAAATTAAGCTTTTATTACTACTATTCCCTGGGCTTGGCCTCATTTACTACTAGTTCTCGCCCTTCAAGTTCCATGCCTTTAGCCTGCTCGAGAATACTTTCCGCATCTTCTTCTTTTACTTCCACAAAACCATATCCCTTGGATCTACCAGTAGCTCGCTCGGTGATTATCCGGCAAGCAAGAACCTCCCCATAACGGGAAAAAAACTGTTGAAGCTCATCTTCCGTGGTGGACCATGGAATATTGCCTACATAAAATGTTTTTACCATAAAAAAGCTCACCTCCATGTTATTCAACTGACACATTTATTATGGAAAACCCAATAAGTATTTATACATTCCTGTATATATTCCTGAAGAAATAGGCAGGCAAAAGTGAAAATATAAGCTAAAGCCAAAGCAAGTTATTGATAGAGGCCAAATTTATAGATGTAATGTTCCACCATTTCGTCAGTAAGGTATTTTATAGTTTTGCCCGCTTTAACCCTCTCCCTAATATAGGTAGAGGAAACTGACATAGCGGGATTTTCCAGCAAATGAACCTTGTTTAAAATAGCAGGATAATGAAGCCCCACTGTCTTATGAATCTTTTCCAAAGAATAGCCGGGACGGGAAGCAGCAATAAAATGGCAGCTATCCAGCAATTCCTCAAAGTTTTTCCAGGTAAGGATCTCCAGAACCGCATCAGTCCCTGTTATAAAGTAAATATTTGTATTTTCCCCGTAAAGATTTAAGAAATATCTGATAGTATCTATGGTATAGGAAGGAGTTTGTTTATCTATTTCAAAGCGAGAAACTTGAAAGCGAGGATTATTGATCACAGCCAGGATGGTCATCATGTAACGATGCTCAGAATCACTAATATGCTCACTGCTTTTGTGAGGTGGAAGACCTGCCGGTATGAACATCACTACATCAAGGTCATATTGCTGCCAGGCTTCTTCTGCTGTAACCAGATGGCCTATATGAATAGGATCAAAAGTCCCACCCATAATACCCAGGTTAAAGTATTGATCCCCAACCTTTATTTTAGTTTCTTTTTCCGGAATCATGAAAACTCCTCTTCTTCATCTTCAAAAATAAATTCGTAATTCCCAATCCGGATGGGATCTCCATCCTGTGCTCCTTGTTGTTTAAGTTTTGCATCAAGATCCAGGCGCTGACAAGCATTATGAAAACGATGCAAAGCCTCGGGATTGTCAAAATCGGTACGAGCCACCAGGCTTTCTAATTTATGCCCCTTAACTCGAAAAGCATTTCCTTCTTTAACTATAACCAACTCCGAAGTATAAGGGGAAGTGGCTTTTTTGCTTCTTTTTTCCCGTAAGCGCCTTTCTTCCTCTTTTTCTTCTTTCTCCATACCCTGGGTAGAATCCTGCAAGCTATAACTCTGTCGCAACTCGGTGGTCTTGTGGGCTAGATAGAAAACCAATTCTTCTACGCCTTCTCCCGTAGCTGCAGAAATACTCCATAAATCATCTATAATCTCCATTGCTTCTTCAGACTTCAGGGCCTTAATCTTGGCGCGAAGCTTTTCCATATTTTCACTGGCGCCGGGAAGATCTTTTTTTGTAGCCACAATAATCTGGGGTTTACCAGCCAGAGTAGTCCCATACATATGCAATTCTTCCCTCAATTGCATCAAAGCTTCTTCAGGAGGTACGTGAGCCATCTCAGATACATCAACCAGATGCAATAGCAATAAACTGCGCTCGGCATGCCGTAAAAATTGATCCCCCTGTCCTACCCCTTCATGGGCACCTTCAATTAAACCAGGAAGGTCTACAGCTACAAAGCTACTTTCTCCAGCAGTTACAACCCCCAAATGAGGATTCAAAGTAGTGAAAGGATAGTTCGCTACCCGGGGGCGGGCAGCTGAAATTGTAGAAAGGAACATAGACTTGCCGGCATTAGGAAGCCCTATAATGGCTACATCTGCTATGAGTTTTAATTCCAGAGTAACATTCCGGTATTCTCCCGGTTCTCCCTTATCATAAAGCTTTGGTGCCTGACGTCGGGCAGTGGCAAAACGATGGTTACCCCTTCCCCCTCGACCGCCTTGCACAGCAACTACTTCCTGACCACTTTCAGTTAAGTCTGCAATTATTTGGCCACTGTTATCGCGGACTATAGTCCCCACAGGAACAGGAATGATGAGATCGTCACCTTTAGCTCCGCTGCGCTTGCCAGTCCCACCAGGCCTGCCATCAGGAGCTTTTAATTTACTTCTGTATCTAAAATCCTGGAGAGTATGCAACGAATCATCTGCCCGAAATATAACACATCCCCCGTCACCGCCATCGCCTCCATCAGGCCCACCATGGGGAACATACTTCTCCCTGCGGAAGGAAACAGCACCGTCTCCCCCACGCCCTCCAGTGGCTTCAATTTTAACTTCATCAACAAACATTTTTTTCTCCCGGTCCTTAAAAAAATACTAAATTTAAAATAAAAGCTGGCTAGAAAACCAGCCAGCCAATATACTGCAAAAGTATATTCAGCACCCTTCCGGATAGAGTTTTGCTTAAACTGTTACTTCTTCCGGTTGGATACTAACCTGTTTTTTATTTTTACCCTTGTACTCAAAAACTACTCGACCATCAGTTTTGGCAAAAAGGGTATCATCCTTGCCTTTGCCTACATTCTTCCCGGGATAAAATTTGGTTCCCCGTTGACGAATCAGAATACTGCCGGCACTTACCATTTGGTCGCCATAGCGCTTAACGCCCAGCCTCTTGGCATTACTATCCCTTCCGTTCTTGGAGCTACCAACACCCTTTTTCTGGGCAAACAACTGTAAATTCATAGCCAACATCTTATTCACCTCCCAATTAATAAAGACGGAACGCTTCAAATAGACTTTATATAGCCTTAATTTGAAAGCGCAAATTCTCATATTTAAGAATACTTGATTTCCAGATAACCCGGATAATGTCGGGCAGTTTCTTCCATTCCCAGCACCATGGTATCCATTAACACTGCCGCTTCCCGCTGCTTTTCCCGGGTTAAAGGTTTCTGAAAATGGCATTTCAGATAACCTTCTTCAATTTTTATTTCCGGTTCCAGTTCCAAAACTTTTTGAAGGCCCAGTGCCGTTGTTTGGGCCAGAATAGAAATTCCTGCACAAACTATGTCTTCTCCGTGGGGGGCAAATGCTGCATGCCCCTCAATTTCAAAACCGCTTAACAGGCCATCTTCACGTTTATGCAGTATGACTCGTACCATAAATTTTAACCATCACAAGCTATCTTTTCAATGCGTACTTGCGTATAAGGCTGACGGTGACCCATTTTCCGACGATAGCGCTTTTTGGGCTTATACTTGAAAACTGTTAACTTCCGAGACCTTCCTTGCTTCAATACCTTGCCTTTGACCTGGCATCCTTCCACATAAGGTTGGCCTACTTGTAAGCCATTTCCGTCATCTACTGCCAGAATCTTATCAAAAACTACCTCTTCACCTTCGTCCGCAGATAACTTTTCTACTTCCAAAGTCTCTCCTTCACCCACACGATACTGCTTGCCGCCACTTTCAACGATTGCGTACATTAATTTTTTCCCTCCTTGTATGAAGGTCGCGCTGATAAAGGCAGCTATTTTAGCTTTGAGGAACCTTTCTCAAGCGGACATTGAACAAGAAGATTCTATCATGGAACACGACAAATTGTCAACTCAAGATAGGACCTCCTCAATATCGGCCCGGGCAAAAGTGCGGCTCACTTCTGTAATTTTCACCTTTACTTGCTGACCAACCCAGCCGGCTCCTTCGTTAACATCTATAACAAAGCCGTGGTGCCTGGCTATACCATGCCCCGGATATCCAGCATGGGGTTCCTCTATTAAAACTTCCAGAACCTCACCTTCAGAAACCGGCATAGCTAAATTATCTATTTCGTCGCGGGTCCCAGCAGCAACCACCTTGTAATCTTCCATATGCACATTATCGTTTCCTCTAATGTAAAGGTACTTACCCGTTTCTTCTTCCAGGCGCTTCAAATTGCCGCCTCCCGAACCGATGAGCAGAGCAGCTACTTCAGGATGGGCTTCCAGCAACACTGCCTCTGAAGATTTTAAAGGCAACTGCTTTACTAATTCTTTTTCGATATTAATTCCTACCACTACCGGAGTTAAAACTCGACCATTTCCTTCACAATAAGGACAAGACTGCTGTAAAAAAGCTGCAAGATCTTTGCGCACCTTTTTACGGGTCATTTCCACCAAGCCAAGATTGGTAAGCCCCAGCACAAAAGTGCGTAGCCGATCATTTTTGGCTGCTTCGTTAAGCTTATTGAGAACCTGATTACGATGATTTTCATCATACATATCAATAAAATCTACAATTATAATGCCTCCAATATCACGCAATCTTATCTGGCGAGCTATTTCTTCAGCAGCCTCCATATTAGTTTTAAATACGGTATCAGCTAAATTTCTTTTCCCCGTATAACGGCCAGTATTTACATCAATAACTGTCAGAGCCTCTATCTCATCAATAATCAGATAGCCTCCACACTTCAGCCAAACCTGCTTATCCAAAGCTTTTTGGATGTCTTTTTCAATTTCATAATAATCAAAAATTGGCTCCTTCTTGTTGTAAAGTTCCACCCGGTTTTTCAATTCCGGCGAGGTGTCGTCCAAAATTTCCATAACCTTTTCATACTCATGTTCATTATCGATAATAAAAGAATTAACTTCTTCATCAAGCAAATCCCTGGCAACTCGACAAGTAAGGGCCAAATCCTGGTAAAGGACAGATGGAGCCTCACCCTCATAATGGCGTTTATGAATTTTTTGCCATAACTTCTGCAAATATTTAAGATCATATTGCAGAATTTCTTCGCTGACAGATTCCGCCACGGTCCTTACAATAATCCCCATTCCCTCCGGCTTGATGGAACCGGCTAGCTTGCGCAATCTTTCTTTTTCTTCAGAATCCTCTATGCGCCGAGAAACACCTACGTAATCTGCCCCCGGAACCAAAACCAGGTAACGCCCCGGTATAGTAACCTGGCTGGTTACCCTGGCCCCCTTGGTTCCAAAGGGCTCTTTAACTACCTGCACCATTATTTCTTCTCCCACCGAAAGCATGTTTTCAATGGTTTCTCCAGCCAGGGAATGCCCGTCCATCTCATCCCAGGAGGGAAGAGCGTCGTTAACATACAAAAAAGCATTCCGTTCCATTCCTATGTCCACGAAGGCAGCTTCCATACCAGGTAGAATATTGGCAACAACTCCCTTATAGATGTTCCCCACTACCCGGTGCTGCAAGGGGCGTTCAATATAAATTTCCACCAGTTTGCCATCTTCAAGCATGGCCACCCTGCTTACCCGGTAATCATAATTTACAATAATATCTTTTTGCAAAGCTTTTCTCACTCCAATTTAACAAATGACTTGACTCAAGCAGGCGTCCAGCCCTGCCCATCTCTTCTGTATAAGGCCACCCTGTTTAACCGTAATTGATAAGGGAGTTGGGGGGAGCCTAACATCTCTCCCAAAAGATTTACAATCTCGCCCGGGCGTGCTCCTCCCTGCGATCCGGTTTTTAAAAACATCTCCAACTCCAGTTTATTTTTTTCCTCACCATCATTATTCTTAAATTCTAACCGGTAAATGAAAGGGCGAATATCAATCTCTCGCCACCCCTTTTTACCTTTTCGGCGCACAGTTATCTCCTCTTTATGCTTAATTTTTTCTACCCCATCCCGCACTTTTTCCGGTGAAATGCTGCTCTCCTCAAAAAAAGGGTATACCTGGTAAAGAGCCGCATCGATAACTTGCATTAAAGGAGGAGCTTCCTCACTTATCTCTACTGCATCTTCAATCAAAATCCCCCGGGGCAACTGGCGATTAAAATCTTCTACAAAATTTGACGGGGAGATATTTTGCTCCAAATAAACTTCTGCCGGCTCCCGTTTAGCAGTTACACCCACTGGCAAAGGGGCCGCAATGCTCAATCGTGGCTGTGGATTGTACCCTTTAGTATGAGCCAAAGGGGAACCAGCCCGACGCATAGCCCTTTGCAAAAGGCGCATTATATCCAGATGCGATATATATATTAGTTCTTCTCCGCGGGAGAAGTAAAATTGTAAACGCTGCAATTTACAATGCCCCCTGTGGTTTCTGGTGTTCCTTAATAAAAAATTCTTTACTCAACCCACAACTCAAATGTTCCCAGGGAAGAGGATCTCCATGATCAAAGCGATGACAGGCATACTCCTCCACAGAAAAACCATGTTCCGCAAAAGCTTCCTCCCACTTTTCCATGGCTAAATATTCGGTCCAGTTATCAAACCGGCAACCCTTTTGCCATGCTGTCTCTAATACATCCGCCAGCAGGCGATCTCCCCGCGAAAAAGCTGCTTCCAAACAGCTGGTAAACGGATCATGCCACTTAAAATCCACTTGTTTCATTTTTTGCAAAGCCTTTGCTAGCAACTTCTGCCTTCTCCTCATCTCCTGCCTGCTAATTTGAGGTTCCCATTGAAAAGGAGTGTGCGCCTTGGGTGAAAAGGTAGAAGCACTAACTGACAACTTCAATTTTTCCCGGTAGCCTCCCCGGCGGTATAAGTCAATTACCTTTCTTACCATATCTCCTATTGCTTCAATATCTTCATCGGTTTCAGTAGGCAGCCCTACCATATAGTAAAGCTTGATCATGCGCCAGCCGGCAGCAAAGGCATGATCAAGGGCCTCCAAAAATTCATCTTCGCTGATTTTTTTATTAATAACTTTGCGCAGGCGTTCAGTCCCCGCTTCCGGGGCAAAAGTAAGACTGGTTTTATGCTTCTTTTGGACTTCTGCTGCCAGCTGCACAGAAAACGAATCCAATCGTAAAGAGGGAAGGGAAAGGTTCACCCAGCCAGGAATCTCTGCAGATAATTCTCTAACCAGTTGCCCTATGGAAGGATAATCACTGCTGCTTAATGATGCCAGGGAAAGTTCATCATAGCCGGTATTTTGAATTAGAGAAACAGCCAGTTGTTTTAAATTTTCAACTGTACGATGGCGGCGAGGACGATAAGTAACCCCGGCCTGACAAAAGCGGCATCCCTTTGCACAACCTCGCGAGATCTCCAAAACACCCCTGTCATGAACCACTTGCTTATACGGAACTATGGGAGCCGACGGATACGGAACTTCATTTAAATCATCAACCGTTACTTTATTGACCGGCAATTTTGCCTGAGGATCAAGAGGCTCTATGCCGGTAAAAAGCCTGCTTTCATATTTAGGCTCGTACAAAGATGGAACGTAAATACCTTCCAAACCGGCCAGTTCTATTAATATCTCCTTACGAGAAGCACCTCTCTCTTTCGCTTTCTGCATTCTTTTCATAATATCTAATATTATCTCTTCACCATCGCCCAACACCAAAATATCCAAGAAAGGAGCAAGTGGCTCGGGATTAAAAGCACAACCTCCCCCTCCCATTATCAAAGGGCCTTCAACACGTTGGGTGCTTCGCAGTGGTATGCCAGAGAGATTGAGCATATTGAGTAAGTTTGTGTAATTTAACTCGTATTGAAGAGAAAAACCCACCAGATCAAATTCCTGCAAGGGAGTAAATGTTTCCAAGGAAAAAAGAGATATTCCTTCCCTGCGCAAAAGCTCTTCCAGATCCGTACCCGGGGCAAAAACCCTTTCGGCTACAAAATCTTTCTTTTGATTAACAATATGATAAAGAATTTGCAACCCCAGGTTGGACATACCTACTTCATAGAGATCGGGAAAAGCCAGAGCAAGCTTTAAAGAAACCTGCTGGTGTTCTTTAATTATAGCATTCCACTCATTACCCACATAACGAGAAGGTTGGCTTACCTGGTAAAGCAAATAATTTATTTGGTCAACATCTACTTTATTATTCAAATTTTACTCACCTATCCATATCTAAATCATCACGGGTTAACACCCGGTATTTTTTTGATAACGATCATAATAAACCCATTAACAATAATTATAGTTTTCTTGCAAACGGAAAACAATACTTGTTGACTGATTTTAGCTTTTTATGTTCAATATATAGGGGGTAATAATTTATTTTAAACTCTTTATAAGCTTTTTTGCCGGCATATACAAGCCCTGTTTCATTGCCATTTTCACCAGAGTATTTTCGTCTAACTCTCCCTTAATGTGCTGACCATTTCTAGTTACTACCCGGACTAAATGATAACGATGCGGAGAAAATAACTTAAAAATTTCCAGTAACGAGGCCTCCTCATTTACCACCAAATATTCCCCTTTAATTCCTCCACGTCGTTGCATTTCTTTCTTTTTGGTGCCCAGAGACCTTAAAAAAACATATACAGCAAGGTTTTCTTCCCTGGATGCAGCCATGAAAAGGAAAACACTAAGTAAAAGTATACTCAAATTAAACTGCCCATACCACCAACCTATTATTCCCCCCAAAAGAATAAGGACAGATAACACTTTACCGGAACGAGCTGCCAACTCAGTAGCCTTACGATAATCGCAATAATTAACCAATCTTGCCCGTAGAATTTTTCCCCCATCCAAAGGCAAAGCAGGAAGAAGATTAAAAAAAGCAAGAACCAAATTTGCCTGAATGAAAAACAGGACCGTTTCCTTCTGAATTGGGCCAGCATATAACTCGTTGCCATAAATCACTAGAGCCAAAGCAACTAGAAAAAAATTAGCCAAGGGGCCTGCCCAGGCAATGCGTTTCTCAACTTCTGGTTCTATCTCAAGCAATCCTTCTATACGCGCAACGCCTCCAAAAGGATAAAATTCGATCTCTGTTATAGGAATATTGTAACCTCTGGCAATAATGGCATGAGCAAGTTCATGGACAACTATGCATACAAAAAAAATCGTCACTTCAAGAAGCAAACCAATAACAGCGCTTAAAATTAAAAAAAACAGGAAGTAAGGGTTAATCTTTAGTTTTATTCCAGCCAGCGAATGTCCTCCTCCCAAACAAACCTATCGTGTGAAAAATAGACCCGCAAGCAGGAAATAAGCCTGCTCGTAGCAAGCCAAATAATTTAATATAAACAGCTATGGGAATAATCCTTTAACCCTTAAAATAGGTTCGGATGATCAGGGTTGCTGGTCAGAATTAAAATCCCGGAATTTTGTAGGATCCTGGGGCCTGCCTTCCCACCTTAATTCAAAATAAAGGTGGGGCTTGCTCCATGTTTCTCTGTCAGCAAGAATTCCCAGCACTTGTTTTTTATCTACCTGTTCGTCTATTTCCACTTTTACTTCCTCCAACCCGCTATATACGCTTGACCAACCGTTAGCATGTTCCAGGGTGACTTGCTTGACTTCTTCATTTTCTCTTACTTGTTGAACTTTTCCAGGCAATATTGATCTAATCTCTTCTCCTCTGCTGGCAATTATATCAACCCCATAATGCATTTCCACTTCACCACTTACAGGGTTATCTCGCAAACCGTAACCACTCTTAACCTCCCCTGCCACCGGTGCTATTTCCATCTTTCTTCCAGCCAACCCAAAATTTCTTTGCAACTCGCTTATATTCATATCTGCCACTGCAGGAACCACTTGCTCCCTTACATACCGCATGTCCATATCCCAATAAACAATATGTTTTACTCCACTCACTAAGTTATTGGCCCATGCCCACCCCCATTGTTGGGAAACACCAATAAACAAAACCACTAACAAAGCTATGGCCATTTTCAGGTGGAAATGCCGGTGCATGCTCCGCAAAAATCCTGAAATAATTAATACAAAGAAAAAGGGGGAAGAAGATGAAGATTCAGGTGTTAACGTATTTGGAACGTTATCCTGAATGTTATGCTCATTCTGTTTCTTCTTTTGCTCCCACATCCGCTCATTTAAACGCATTCGCAAGTCAGACATTGGAACATTGGGCTGACGTTTATCCAACATGCTTCCTCCTTCCCCGGACATTATCAAAGTTCATCTACTAGCCGATTCTTTAAAATATATATGGTGGACAACCATATATTATGCATCTATCAGGAAAATAAAGTGAAAGGGAAAAGGAAGTAATTTGTGAACATGTCCCGTTTTTGTTTCGCCCAGAGGCTCAGAAGTAGAAGAATTCTTGGGGATCTTTTTAAAATTGAATTTTTTGACGACGCATTCCTACATTAAGAACCATTCCCACAGCGAGGAAGTTAACCAGGAGTGAATTACCTCCATAGCTAATAAAAGGAAGAGGAAGACCGGTAACAGGCATAATTCCCATTGTCATTCCCACATTAACCAGGACTTGAAACGTGAACATAACTGCAACACCGGAACATATTAGTGAACCAAAACTATCCTTGGCGTGAATTCCAATTAACAAAATGCGATAAATCATCAGTAAAAACAAAACTAAAAGCCCAATAGCACCTGCAAAGCCTAATTCTTCTCCCAGTACAGAAAAAATAAAATCCGTATGCTGTTCAGGCAAAAACTGCAAACTTACCTGAGTACCGTCAAATAAACCTTTGCCCCAAACACCGCCGGAGCCAATGGCTATCATAGACTGCATTAGCTGATATCCTGCTCCCATAGGATCCAAATCAGGATTCAAAAAGCTCATAAGCCGTAATTGCTGATATTCGGCCAGGCGAACCCAAAAAAAAGGGAAAGCTGCTATCGCTGCTGCCACCAAGCCCAGTATATACTTAAAATTCACACCGGCTATATAAAGTAGCCCTAACAATATAATAACAAAAACCATGGCCGTGCCCAGGTCGGGTTGCAAAAACACCAACCCCATGGGTAAAGCAGTATAAAAAAGGGTAGGTACCATCATCCAAAAATTAGTGGCTAACTCACTTTCTTTTTCCGATAACACTCTGGCCAAAACAATAATTAAAGCCAGTTTGGCATATTCTGAAGGCTGAATATCTATAAACCCCAGATTGATCCATCTCTGCACATCTGCTCCTTGGCCCATAACCAGCACTGCTCCCAGCAAAACCAGGCTAAGCATATAAATATACCTGGCCCAGGAAGATAAGTTTATATAATCAATGGAAATCAGTAAAAAAACACCTACAACTCCGGCGCCCAGCCACATAGCCTGGCGTCTTACAAAAAAGAACGATTCAGGTATATCCATAACATGGGTAGCACTATATATTACCACCAGACCATATCCTGCCAGTAGTAAGGATAAGAGAAACAGAGGTAAGTCAAAATTTTTGAGAAGTTTGTAATTAATCATCGGAGTTCTCTTCCTCCTCTTCTACTTCTTCCTGGAAGTACTCCTCTAAAATATCACGGGCTACCGGAGCAGCACTTTCTGCACCATAACCCCCGTGTTCAATTACCACCGCCAAAGCTATCTCTGGATCATCAAAAGGAGCGTAGGCCACAAAAAGGCTGTGAGGAGGTATTCCATTACTTCCTCTGGCAATCTGCACTGAGCCAGTTTTGCCAGCTACTTCCACCGGGAAATCATTGAATTGATGACTGGCTGTGCCTCGGTTTTCCGCCGTTACCTGGAGCATTCCTTCCTGTATAATATCAAATGTCTGTTGAGTGATATCTGCCTGACGAAGAATCTCCGGTTCGGATTCCATAATTATTTCTCCTTCATTACTTTCCACCTTATCTACCATAAACGGACGATAATGATCTCCGTTATTAGCAATTATTGAAGTGTAAGCAGCCAGTTGCAATGGTGTAAAGCGATGATAGGTCTGCCCGATAGCTGCACTCATGGTTTCTGCCTGATACCAGCGTTCCCCGTATTTTTCTTCTTTGTATTCCCGGCTGGCAACATTTCCTTCAGTTTCTCCCGGTATATCCACAAACCCCGTCCTTTTGCCCAGGTTCATCTCGCGAGTATAATGGGCCAGATTATCTATGCCGGTATCCAGTCCAGTTTTGTAGAAATATATGTTACAAGAAGCGGCTATAGCATGGCGAAGGTCCAATCTACCATGGGTGCTATGGCAAGACATGGTTGTTCCCACCGCAGAATAAGAGCCGGTACAATTATGGCGGCTACTTTCAGTAACCTCTCCAGTTTCCAATGCTGCCGCTGCAGTTACCATTTTATATGCCGAACCAACAGGGTAGGCTCCATTTAAAGCAAAATTGACCATAGGAAACCGATGATCATCGGATAATTCCCCAATATCATCCTTCACAGTATTGGGATCATAAGAGGGATAGCTGGCCATGGCTTTTATGGCACCATTTTTTGTATTGATGGCCACTGCACTGGCCCGGTCGGCATAATCGTTATCATCGTCATGAAGCTCGGCTATTTTACCTTCCAGTATATTCATTATTTCTTCTTGTAGTCCTATATCCAGGGTTAAATGAAGGTTATTACCCGGAACAGGCTCTTCTCTGTCCAAAAAATCAATAGCCTGGCCGATAGAGTTAGTTTCTATTAGTTGTTCACCATCGATGCCACGCAAGTACGCTTCCCAACTCTCCTCAATTCCTTGCTGGCCAACCAGATCACCTTCCCGGTAATTATATCCCTCCTGTTCCCATTTATCCACAAAATAATCCGAGGGAGGTGCCTGGCTTAAAAAACCCATCAAGTGAGCGCCTGCTTCCTCATATGGATAATACCGAACCGGTTCTACTTCAATATTAACCCCATGCAGTTGCCACCGGTTTTCAGAAATTTTAGCCATGGTGTCATGATCTACGTTTTTCAAATGCACCGGGCGATATCTTGTATAACGGTTTTCGTGAATAGCTTGCTTGATCTCTTCTTTTTCCATATCCAACATATCTGCCAGAAAGCTAAGTGTCTGCGGATCATGGCCTTCATCCAGATCAACAAGAAAAACACCAAAGCCTGGTTTGTTGGTAATTAATTCGCTTCCATCCTGATCTAAGACTTTTCCCCGGGAAGCAGGAATGGGCATCTTGGTAAAGCGATTTTCTTCGGCCCGAAACATATAATACTCATGCTGATAAATTTGCAAGTACGCCAGCCTGCCACCCAGGATAAAAAACAGGCAAAGCACTATCATTAATAGAAAACGCAAGCGGCGAAACATTACTTTACTCATATATCACGCTCGCTCCTTACTAGTAATCTTTTATTCCCCATCTTTTGCCG
>PWGT01000041.1 GCA_003554535.1 Syntrophomonadaceae bacterium
ACCAACCATCCGTAAAGTTGCTGCTTCCTCAGTATTAACACCATAAAACACCATTGCAGGAATATGACCTATTTGTTCTAAATCAAAATCATCATTTCCAAATGCAGATACTTTTTGCAATGCACTCATACCCCATGAAATATAACCCATCAGATTATTATTTACGTAATCACTCGCACGAATTATTCTTTCTTCTTTTTCCGTCTCCTGTTCAAAATATAATTCACTAATATCTTCTACTGTGGCACCATTTACCCATTCTTTCACTATACCTGCTATATCATCTATGTTTATATCATCACCTGTAAATCTCCCTAAATCTACTTCTGGAATATCTTTAACGACATTTAATACCGATTTCATATTATTAGTTTCATTTGCGAATAATCGATTACTCTGCCATAATCTTTCATCAATAATACCTGTAGACTCACGCTGTCTAAGTAAATTTCTAACACTAACAGATGTAAATCCTGTACTATCTATTAAATCCAACATAGGTTTATTTTCAGCTATTACTCCGATATCTTCAAGATACCTCCTTGTAAGCTGAATTAGTTTTCTCGCTAACTCTGGATCTTCCTCCTGGAGATGATAATAGGCCAAGCTTGAACGTAAAACATCTTCTAAATCGGTTTGCACAGATTGATAACTGGAAACATTAACTGTGTGAAGTATATAGCGTATAAAACTAGCAAACTCTTCATTTGTCCTAACAAACTCTAAATCAAAGTCTTGTTCAATATTTTCTAAATTTCTTAAGGCATTACATAGAGAACTCAATACCTTGTCTGCATCGTTCTCAAGATACTCTTTATAACCATCAAAATGTGAGCTATTTCCTGCTGCGAAAAATATTCCTCCCATATGATCTTTAAACGCTCTACCTGCTCTTCCAGCAATATTCCAAAATTGGTTAGTTGAAAGATGTTTCCCTTTTTTAGGAGGTTTAGCACGAAGATAAGTTCCTTCAATCACAATATGTTTTATTGGGAAGTCAACACCTTGAGCTAAAGTGGTTGTAGCTGTTAAAATCTTAATTTTTCCCTGTTCAGCTAATCGTTCCATAAGATATCTAATTTCCATAGGAATTCCTGCATGATGTATGCCCACACCTTTCCTAAGCATATTTATTAAGAAATGATCTTCTCCTAATTCTTCTTTAATAAAATCGATAACCAACCTAACTTCTTCATCAATTTGTATTTCATCTAAATGAGGCAATACTTTTCTCGCACGATCTAAAGCTTTACGTTTTGACATACATAGGATTAATACCGTTCCTTCTTCTGATATGAGATTTAATGCGGTAGATGCAGAAGCTTTTTTCTTTGTTTGTCGATTTCCCTCTACAGTATCGCCCCTTAAATCTATAGAAAATTCATTTTTAATATGCCTAGTTGTAGCTGAAGGTACTACATTTAATTTCACATATTCAGGCCCATTTCGTTCTTTCCTAACTTGAGATATACCTGTAACTTGATCTGTTGCCCTCCAATCGACAGATATTTTCTTAGATTGATCTTCACCTCCCAACCATTTAGCAATTTCTTCGCTATTCGGAACAAAGGGAGAAAGTAAGAGAAATCTAACATTCTCATACTCTCTATTAATTGTACTTAAAAGCAATTCTAAGTTTGCTCCACGATGCCCTCCCTGGATATTGTGGGCTTCATCGGCAACTACCAAAGATATATCTGATACTATAGGGTGATCATCCTTTATTAATAAATCTAATTTTTCAGGAGTAGAAACTAGGACATCAATTTCGCCTTTTAAAAACTCATCCTCATTAGGATCTAATTCAAAAGCAGGAACAGCCGATTCTACAGATAAATCTATCTTATTTAATTTTCTTCTAAGTTCAAGAGTAGTTTGATTAACTAAAGCTCTAGTAGGGACTAGATAGATTACAAGAGATTCTTCATTAACACTTTTTGATTGAACAATACTAAACTCTGCCAAAAGAGTTTTTCCCGCACTTGTTGGCATGTTGATAACGATCGCACGTTGATATAAACTGAAAGGGTCCTGTGACAATGCTTCCTGTTGAGATGGCATCAATTCGAATATCGGCTTTGTAACGTCTTGCTGTGATAAACTTTCAATATATTTTTTCATTTTTCTTCCTGTTGCTAACCCTCTACTTTGATACCATAATGAATTTTTAACAATTTCTTCACACCCTAAATATACCATATCATGCATCAACGAAATATCTGTATCTTTGTTCATGTTTAGGGCTTTTGAAGCATTTTCACTGAATCTTTCTAATTTATCAAGGACACCCGATGGAGATCCTTCGGAAACATACTCTATACTAAGATCTACAATTTTAACTAGATTATAAAGTGCTATTACATGGGAAATTTTAGGTCCATTCCCATCAGACAAATATTTTTCTTCATATTCCTTTTGCTCATCATGTAATCTCTCAATAATACTTCTAGCCTCATTAATATCGTCCCAACCATTAGACTTCCGAACTAATAAAGTAGTTGATTTCATTATTCCTTCACGGAGCCGATCAACCCAATTTTCAGATGTTATATCAGGAATCTGAGAGTCCTCTAAAATTACCTTTACCTGGGCGGTATCTTCACTTAATAAGCCTGTGATACTAAAATAGAAAAGGCTTCTTAAATCATTCTCCTTGGCTCCATACTCTATAGACCGCCTACAAACAAAAGCTTTGTCCAACCATTTATTTACTACTCCAGTTTCCATACCATAACCTTTTGAAGTGGCATCGATTCCAAAAAGTTCCCATGCCCTAGCTGCATCAATTGCTTGAGAGACCTCAAGGTAATTATGCCTTTGAGTTAGAAATTCACGAATATGACTTTCATTCGAATTATATAAAATTCGTTGTTTGTTGGTATCTCCAAGCATTTCTTCCAATTCATACACAAATTCACTATCTGGGAGACTCATATATCTCCTGACCCCCGAGCATATTCATATATGTCTTCACTTAACTTGGTAATATTATCGTCAATACAAACCGCTAAAAACCTTAATTTATAAGGTTCATAATCTTTTGAATTTTCTTTAAAAGGTTTATAATCTTCATCCACGTATTTTTCTAGTTCCCTAACCAAAAAAGGGCAAAGTATTATCTTGGTATTATTAGGGGATTCCTGAAAACGTAGTAATAATTTAGCTAATTTTCTTTTATCTGATTGCTCCTTTGATTTTCGGTAAATAAGCATTATATTTTTTTCAATTTTAT
>PWGT01000064.1 GCA_003554535.1 Syntrophomonadaceae bacterium
CTGCTCATCCCCGGCAAGGTGCCCAGGGTGATTGAATTAGCTGGATTCTCGCCTGATATCTATCTCGATGTCAAAGAACGGCATGAATATTTTACATAAATTAACTGCTGAATTTTTGTGTTTTAGGGTGTTGAAAACCCGATGGTGCCATTTTTCGGGATTGGTTTTACTACCGGGGTAATTGCCCTGATTCTTTATAGCCTCCTTCCGATTGTTCGCAACACCTACACAGGAATTATAGAGATTGATCCGGTCATCATAGAATCAGCTGCTGGTATGGGTATGACCGAATGGCGGATTTTAACCAAGATTAAAATTCCCCTTGCTATGCCTGTAATCATAGCAGGCATACGGACTGCTACTGTTATGATTGTAGGGGTTGCTGCAGTTACAGCCTACGTGGGTGCAGGTGGCCTGGGAAAACTTATTTTCCAGGGTATTTCCAGATCAAGCGAACCGATGATTATAGTGGGTGCAATTGGGGTGTCAATAATTGCCCTTGCATTTGACTTTATTATGTCCTGGGGTGAACGAAGATTTGCTGCAAAGGCCGGGGCAGAGGTGGATAAATGATAATCAGGTTGAAATGTCAGCTGGAAATATACACAGGTTAAAGCAGTTATTGAGCAGCGATGCTGTTATAAAAAAGATTTTACCTGTAATGCCTGGATACGATTAAAGAATACGTAGCAGTGATTAACAAGGATGAACGTTAGGGGATAACTACGACGGGCAATATGCTTAACGTAGTTAGAGAGGATGATAAGGTTATGAAAAATTTAACCCTAAAGGACTTTATTTTGCCTCTGTTTTTAATTGCGGTAGGCGTGTTTATTATTTTATACGTGGTGAACAACCCAACTGATAGCCTGGTAGAACGAATGCTTAGTTACAGAAATATATTTAAGGCCCTCAGGGAGCACTTATTGTTAATGCTTGTCTCAATGATCGGAGCAATTACTGTTGGTGTTGTAGGAGGGATCATGCTTTCCCGCCCAAGGCTTTATTACCTTGGAAGGATAGTGGAGAATATAGTTAATATAGGGCAAACAGTCCCGCCACTGGCTATTCTAGCCTTGTTTTTTGTTATCATGGGGATTGGTTTTAGAATGGCAGTGTTTGCTCTTTTTCTTTATTCTATTCTACCAATTTTACGAAATACATTTGCCGGTATTGTCAACGTACAACCGGGTGTTATAGAGTCAGCAAAGGGAATGGGGATGAAACCTTTGCGTATATTGACTCGTATAGAATTGCCGCTTGCCTTCCCAATAACCGTAGCAGGTATACGGACAGCAGTTGTTGTTAACGTAGGTACAGCAGCCATGGCCACTTTCATTGGCGGAGGCGGCCTTGGTGATCTTATCGTAGCGGGAATATCCCTGGGACGCGATATGGTTATTTTCACCGGGGCATCCCTGGCTGCTTTGACTGCAATTTTACTTGACTATATTATTGGTCAGGTCGAGAAGGGGTTGGTTAAGTGGTCTTAGACTCTTAAATGCTAGATGCTATTATTAAACAAAACAAGGGGGAAGTAAAGCAATGATAGCAAAACGTATTTTGACACTTTCTGTAGCAGTGTTAATGTTGATTGGGTTAGTATTTGTGTTTGGTTGCGAGGCTGATGAAGATGAAGCGGTTGATATGGAAATTGTGGTTGGCTCGAAAGAATATACCGAGCAGCTAATTTTAGGTCAGATAGCTATTCATGCCCTGGAATATAACGGAATTCCAACAGTTGATGAAACCGGGTTGGGTGGAACTAGCATGGTTCGTGATGCTCTCGAAACGGGGGACGTTGATTTATACTGGGAATATACAGGGACAGCTTTAATAACAATTCTTGGTTTCGATGAGGCCATAACCGACTCGCAGGAATGCTATGAAGTAGTTAAAGAAACAGACCTGGAACAAAACCAGATCGTCTGGATGGACTATACACCTTTTAATAACACCTATACAATCATGATGCGCCAGGAAGATGCTGATGAACTTGGTATTGAAACCATCAGCGACTTGGCCGAAGCAATTAATGAAGGGGTGGAAGCTCCAGAACCGGGCATTTGGAATTTGGCCAGCGATCACGAATACACAATACGTGATGACGGTTATCCCGGTTTGCAGGAAACATACGATTTTGAATTCGAGGAAGCATTCCCCATGGATGCGGGGATTGTTTATGACTCATTGAAAGAAGGAGATGTATCGGTTTCGATGGGATTTGCAACAGATGGCCGTATCGCAGCCTATGATCTGGTTAACCTGGAAGATGATAAAAATTTCCATCCAGTCTACAACTGTGCTCCCACCTTACGCAAGGAAACCCTGGAACAACTGCCTGAAATTGAAGAGATTCTCAATCCCATTGCCAGGGCCCTGGATACTGAAACAATGTCTGCAATGAATATGCAAGTCGATATTGATGAAGATATCCCCAGCGAAGTTGCCGAAGAATGGCTCATTGAAGAGGGCTTTATTGAATAAAAGGGTAGTGTTTATTACGCTTTAAAAAAACGGATAGAATTAATCTGTTAATTAAAAACGGTTTATAAGAAGGGGCAGCAGTTGTTTATATTGCCCCTTCTTTTTTAGCTATAGTCCATTTTCATTCCATAATTTGGATGAACCCTCGGTAATGAAAACCTCTATTTTTAGGTAATTAGCGACTTCATAGTTATTCAGCCAACCTGTTTAGCCCGCAGTTTTAGCTGATCTATTTGGGGTGCATATTAGCCACCGGCCTCAATAACTGCAATAACCTGTCATCTATACGTTTTTTATGGTAATGTAGATTTATAAAGTATAGGAGGAATACTTAACATGGAAATGAAAAAGGAACCCTGGTATAAACGGATATCGCCCTGACTGCTTATGTATATACTGCTGGCAGTAGTATTCGGTGGGTATAGTTTGATCAGGTATTTAGCTCAATAACTGAAAGGAGGGTTATTGTGAATAAGTTTGTTATTTTTGCTTTCAATGGAAATCCGATGTACTTTACGCATGTGCTGTTAAGTGCTCTTGATATGGAGAGTAAGGGAATGGAAGCTAAAATAATTATAGAGGGTGAAGCTGTTAAACTAATTGAGGAAATGGAAACAGGAGACAATTCTTTATATAAAAAAGCGAAAGACAAAGGGATTATTGATGGTATCTGCAAAGCCTGTTCTGCGAAAATGGGCGTGCTCGAGTATAATGAAACAGTTGGCCTCCCTATTAAAGATGATATGAATGGACATCCATCTATGGCATTATACATAAACCAGGGGTATCAAATCATAACCTTGTAGCTTTATGTTTCACGGGGTAGGGATAAACGTAGGACAGAATCAAAGGATAGAGGAAAAAAATTTAAAAGAACATTTAAACTCCATTCAAAAAGATCAGGAAAGAGTGGCAAAAATAATTGAAGAAAGATGCAGCAACGTTGATCTGGAGGAAGCACGTGATCTTTTTCTTGAGGCTGCTTTCAAAACGGCTGATGAGGCAAAAGATATGGGGTTGGTCCATGAAGTTTGTGAATTCAGTATACCTAAAGGCCCCCGTTTATTTCACTGGTGTTTAAGAGTTAGGAGAGAGTTAAAATGTTAACAAAAATGTTGATAGCGGCTATGGTAATTATAGCAATTTTAAATCTCGTAGCTTTTTTTGAAACTGGAAGCACAACTGGCCTGATTATAGCGATCGGCTTGCTGGTATTGTCAGTGTTATTCACATTAAAACTACGCCGCCAGTAAATCTTGGTCAATCACCATGGAATTAGCAAATCTCAAATTAAAATAGGGCAAATTGCAATGAAAATATTGCCCTCAAGCAGCAAATATGAAGGCGTTTATAGGAGCATAGTTATAAAATTCGCTGGAAATGCGAATAAGAGGATTTAATTATCCAGTGTAGAATTATGATTTAGATTATCCACATTGCAAGTTGACCCGTTAAGACGAGGAGGTCATTAAATGCGATTTGTGCGTTATATCAATACGATTGAAACGCACACCGAAGGAGAACCGACGCGAATAATAACCGGCGGGCTGCCTGCCATTTCCGGCAATACAATGCGCGAGAAAAGGCAATATCTGAAAAGAAACCTTGATAATGTTCGCACCGCCGTTATGAATGAACCACGCGGTCATCACAACATGTTTGGAGCAATCCTGACGGAATATGTAAGCGAAGATGCCGATTTAGGCTTAATCTTTATGGACGGCGACGGTTACCTGAACTTCTGCGGCCATAGCTCCATCGGAGCCCTTACTGTTGCCATAGAAACAGGGGTAATTCCCCCGGTAAAACCTTTCACTAAAATCACCATCGACACCCCCATCGGGCAGATCAAGGCAGCGGCAAAAATTAATGACAAAGACGAAATCGAGTATGTCTCCATAACCGGGCTTCCTGCATTTGTTTTTGCCAGGAATGTGAAAATTATAACGGAAAATTATGGCGAGATAAGTCTTGATGTTGCCTTCGGGGGAAGCTTTGTCGCATTAGTGAACATAGAAAATTTTGATTTAAATTTGGCAGCGGAAAACGCTGAAGAAATAATCGCCCTGGGTATGGAAATCAAGGATAAGGCAAACAAAGCTGTGGAGGTATTCCATCCCATATACGGAAAGACCGGTAAAATTGAAATTACCGAGCTGCACCGGAGAATCAGCCCCGACAGCCAGCATTATTTAAACGTTGGTATCTTCGGCCACAAGCAGCTGGATCGCTGCCCCTGCGGCACCGGTATTTGCGCCATGATGGCCAACTTTTACGATGCCGGAACCCTGGACATTAAAGAGGATTTTGTCCTGGAGAGCGTTATCGGCACCAGATTTACCGGCAGAATTTTCGACAAAACTACAATCGGCAACACAAAAGGTATAATACCCCAGCTCAAAGGCAGCGCCTTTATAACCGGCTTTAACCAGATCGTCATTGATCCCGACGACCCCGTTAAATACGGTTTCAGGTTGGGTTAGATGTGAAGAATTGTTGAAAGGAGACCAAAATGAAATTTTCCAGGTATATCATGGCCGTTGACTCTCACACCATGGGCGAACCGACCAGGATCATTGTTGGCGGCTTACCGAATATTCCCGGGCATACAATGGCTGATAAAAAAGCACACCTTGAAACAAGGTTGGATCACCTGCGCACGGCAATAATGCTGGAACCAAGAGGCCACCTGAACATGTTTGGTTCGGTGCTAACCCAGGCCGTCGAGGAAACTTCCTCTTTCGGCATTATTTTTATGGATGGCGGGGGTTACCTGAACATGTGCGGCCATGGCAGCATCGGAGCGGTGACTGTAGCCATCGAGACGGGGATCGTTGAACCAGTTGAACCGGAGACAGTAGTTTTCTTTGATTCCCCTGCCGGGACAGTCGAAGCCAGGGCTGTGGTGGAAAATAAAAAGGTAAAATCGGTCTCTATTACCAATGTTCCCTCTTTCCTGTATAAAAAGGATTTAAAAATCGAGGTGCCTGAGCTTGGCGAAATTACTTATGATATCGCTTTCGGAGGCAGTTTTTTTGCTATCATGCCGGCAGCCCAGATAGGCTTAAGCGTTGAAGCAAAAAATGTTAACAAGTTAATCAAAGCCGGCATGAAAATCCGCAAAGCTGTTAATGAGCAGGTTGAAGTTCAGCACCCTGAGTTAGAGCATATTAAAACTGTTGACCTCGTTGAGTTCTACCAGCAGCCAAAAGATGAAGGAGAAGATTATAAGAACGTGGTTATCTTTGGCGAAGGGCAGGCCGATCGCTCACCCTGTGGAACAGGCACAAGTGCGAAAATGGCCACTCTTTATGCCAGGGGTCAGCTGGCTTTAGAAACTGAATTTGTCTATGCCAGCATTGTGGATACCAGGTTTACCGGCAAGCTCCTCCGTGAGGCCGGTAAAGTAGGCGAATTCAACGCAGTAGTCCCAGAAATAACAGGTAGTGCGCATATTACATCATTTAACCAGTTCGTTATTGACGATCGCGATCCATTAAGACACGGCTTTATCCTTAATTAATAGCGTCTAGAGTTTGCCGGTTAGTAATTTTAAATTATGGCCAAAAAGAGTCCCGAAGCTGTTCTTACATATGTTATGCTCAGGTTAAGATAATGTAATCTGAATGATTAACTTGCTGATCTAATCTAAAGGTACGGTCAAAAATTTTATTTTACAGTTAACACGCTACAATTTTCAGCTTCTTGGACTACAGCACTGCTGACGCTGCCGAGGAATACTTTTTGCAAACCACTTCGACCTCTACTGCCAATAGCAATAATGTCAAAACCTTCGTCGCAACCTGTTTTCACGATAGTATCTGCGGGGTGTCCTTCTTTGAGAATCGTACGTGCCTGGATATTCTTTGCGTCAAAAAATTGTTGGGCTTTTTGCAAAATCTTATTTCCTTCATTCTTATTCTCTTCCAATATTTCCCTGAATTTTTCCATGTCTTCTTGGCTTGGAGCATAGCCTTCTCCCCAAGGCAAAGCAGAAAGATTTAACTTTTCATCATAAACGTGAATAATAGCTGCTTCATCAACATTACAACCTTCAGCGATTATGGCAGCCTTTTCTAATGCTTTTTGACTGTGCTCCGATCCGTCTGTACACACTAAAATTTTCATATAGCATTGCTCCTTCATGTAAAAAAATAATCAAAACAAGCTTCTTATTTATTTTACCACAAACTTGAGTTTTTATTGTCTGGTAAGTAATAATGCTGATTGTACTATTTATCGGTGTTTATTTCCGGACCCTATTGAGCATAGAGCTATGTAGTAAGAAAATAAATAGTGGAATAGGTAGAAGTATTAAAGATATTTAACTTTTTTACATAGATTGCAAAAGGAATTCAGAAAGTAATGACGAATTGATTTTCTAAACTCAAGAAAAATTCCACTAAAGGATGCCCTTCATTAACCGCAATATTGTTTAACCCAAATAGAATTAGCTAGCAACAGAGTAAGTTAGGCGATTTAACTGGAAAAGATCAAAGTTGGAACATGACTAAAAATTTTATTCTAACCCTAAAAATATTACTTTTAGCAACGCTGTTTATTATTACAATTACAGCAGGAGGTTGCTCACTATTGGACGCAGAAACAGATGATAATGAAATATCTAAACTAAAAAACGAAATTCACGATATAATGGATGGTGGCCTCAAGGTGCCTTTACCTGAAGGGTATCCGCTCATTTACGCTTATTTTAGGAAGCCACCGGTGGAAATAGAAAACGGGCCATATGAGGGAATTACTCCAGTCTCGGATATGATTGGAGGCCCCTTGAAGAATACGCATGGTTATATAATCCCAACTGAAAAGCAAATTTTTATCTTGTTAACTAGATAGGAGATAAAAGGAATGCTCAATAAAATTGTCACAGATGTATTGGTAGTAGGTGGAGGAGGTGCTGGATTTAAAGCAGCTATTGATATTTGCCAGAAGGGTTTAAAAGCAACGCTTTTAAGCAAAGGGCCATTATCACGCAGTGGCGCTACACCTATGGCAGGTGCTGATTATACCTTAGATGGAGAAAGCTTAAGTAAATTTAATGGGCTTAACGGTGATCCAAATGATAGCCCGGAAAAAATGTTTAATGACATTTTGACTCAGGGCTGGTTTTTGAATAATCAGAAACTTATAGAGCAATATATTAATTTGGCGCCAGTTTGTTTAAGAGAATTATTAGAATGGGGTATAAAAATTAAGCTATCGGATGAAAGAATGGTGTTTACTTCTTCTATTGAAATTATGAATGCTGTGTATAATAAAGCCAAGTCTGCAAATGTAGAAATGTTTGAAGATGTACTTTTACTGGAACTATTAGTAATTGACGGCAAGGTAGTTGGTGGAGTGGGGCTGGATTTTAAATCAGGCGAACTTATTTATTTTAGTGCCAAAGCTGTAGTTATTGCAACGGGTGGTTGGCATAAAGCTTTTTGGCCAAACACAGGCATGCGCGACCTAACCGGGGACGGGATTGCGATGGCCTACAGGGCCGGTGCAGATCTGGGGAATATGGAATTTATTACATTCTGCAATAATGTGTTGCTTCACCCTCCTATTTGGAAAGGGAGTATCGCTCCATATGTGCTCAGCCTATTTGTAGGTGGTTCTTTAACAAATAGGCATGGTGAGAATATTTTAGAAAAATATGATCCTTATCTAGTTGAAAAAGGTACAAAAACAGAATGGAACAAGAGCTTTATTAGTTATATTACCGAAAAAGAGGTAAAAGAAGGTAAAGGGTTAAGTCATGGTGGTGTCCATTATAGTAGAGGAAATGTTTCTTGGGAAAAAGTTGAAGCTGCTGCATCCTTATTATTTCCTGAATGGAAATATCGAGGTATAAACTTTTCTGAGTGGGCATCTAAACTTAAAGATAACCAGCCGGTTGAAGTTGGTCCTGCTGTTGAGTATTTTGAAGGGGGTATTCTTGTAAATGAGCACTTAGAAACTAGTTTAGATGGTCTTTATGCGGCTGGGGAATGCACTCTTGGACCGTTTGGAGCTAATCGTGTCTTTTCTGCGATTACGGAAATATTTGTACACGGTACAACAGCAGGAATTAATGCAGCTAAGTATGCCAAAGAAGTTGATCGTCTTAAAGTGGACCCTAAAAAACTGTCAGCTATTAAGAATAGAATTGAAGCACCATTATATAAAACTAATGGTTTACATCCCGCTCAAATAAGAATGAAAATACAGAAATATGCTCATAAATATTTAGGCCCGATCCGCAACAAGCAAGGACTTGAAGAATTTCTTAATATTTTGGATAAAATTAAACAGGAAATGCCGTATATGGCTACAATAGATAAAAAAAGAACTTATAACAAGGAATGGTTGGAAATTCTAGAATTAGAAAATATAGTCCAATTACTTAATATTTCAGCAAGAAGTGCTTTGTTGCGTACGGAAAGCAGGGGAGTTCATTACCGAGAAGATTACCCATACACAGATAATAATAACTGGTTGTTAGAAAGTATAACTAGAAGGATAAATAGTGATTTTAAAACTTGTTGGAGGCCTTTGACCATTACAACTGCAATGCCCCCAACAGGTGTAGCTCCCTATCTTAATTTTATGAAACAGATGATGCAGTCGCATTCTGATACAAAAGGCAAACATTAATACAACGTTGCTAATAGAGAAGGGAAAGGTTCAAATAATAAACTTAGGTGGAAAAATTTAATGCTTTTTGATAGGAGATAAACATGTTAAATAGAGAGAATTCCATTAGAGTAAAAGTTTTTAGATATGATCCTAATTATGACAAGGAACCTCATTATCAAACTTATGTAGTTCCATACGAAGAAGGAATGAGTGTTATGAATGCTTTAGATTATATATACTATAATATGGATAGCACTTTAGCTTTTTATGATCATGCAGGTTGTTACTTGGGGATATGTTATAGATGTACAGCTAAGGTTAATGGCAAGCCATCATTAATGTGTCAAAATAAAGTAACTGAAGATATTTTAGTTGAACCGCTTGAAAAGAGAAAAATTATTAGGGATCTGGTAGTAGAGCCAAAAAAAAGATAGACGAAAGAAGGTTGAGCAAAAATGGGAGATGTAAAGGTTACCTACTATGGGCGTTCCATGTTCTTTGTAGAAGACCCAAGAATTAAACTGGTCATAGGCTATAGATTAATATAGTTGCATGATTCAACTTGTTTTGCAATAAAGAGGGCTGCCTCAACAATAGTATGAGACAGCCCTCTTTATAGATGAAATTCTCCTGGAGATAACCGAAGAACTCCAAGAAAAAATAGGGTTTGATACTAATCGATTAACTATCAAGATTAATACTAAAGACTAAATATCACAAAAACCCTCGTAGGGAATAACTGTAATTGGCGAGCCTAAAAAAACCCATCATTTTTTCTCATTATGTTAGGCTTACCAGCAGTCAAAAAAACCGTCCTTTAAAATTCCGTGTTGATGAAAACTATGATTATATTAAGGGATGGCAAACAAATCCTGAGGATACTAATGAAGTTAGTGATGATGAAGATAAAGGAGGTTGTTAATAATGAAGTGCCCGTTAAGGATTGATTCACAAGGTAATGCCTCAGATTGTTACAGAGATGAATGTGCCTGGTGGGTAGTAGATGCAGAAATCGAAGGTTCGAAGACAAAAGGAGCCTGTGCAGTGTTAGAGGTTGCAGCTAATGGAATATTTGTCACCATAGGAGATGATGAAGAAGAGGATTAAAAGGAGCACGCACGATTCGAAATATTGAGGAATATGTTCTTAAGACAAAGAAAAGGCACAGTATAGTTACTGTGCCCAATGAATATATATAAAGAGGGGGTCAACTTACCCTCTATTTTAAAGCCTGAACTTTACAAGAGTATTACAAACAGGTTGTTTTTTGATTACATTCCGATATTTGAATATAATTTATTGCCATGTCAATTTTAAATAGACATGGCGTTGTTGTGTTTAATGCTGGTCGATAGATTTGCAGTCTGAAAAATATAAAAGGATGATAAAGTATTGCCTTGAATTGCATTTCGAACAAGCCTGAAAGTTTTATTTCCGAGGTTCAACCAATAATTTTATAGCTGTTCTTTCCTCTTCCCCAATTTTGACATCTTGAAAGCCAGGAATACAAACAAGATTAATACCTGCAGGGGCTACAAACCCCCTGGCAATAGCTATAGCTTTAATTGCCTGATTCAAAGCCCCTGCCCCTATTGATTGCACTTCGGCTTTACCATCTTCTCTAATTGCTCCAGCTATTGCACCTGCTAATGAATTTGGATTTGTCTTTGCAGATACTTTTAATATTTCCATTACCGTTAGTTCCTCCTTTACAGATAACTTGTGTTGAAGTTGGTAGCTGGTATTTTTACACTCACCTTTTTTAACTATTGCTGAGTTGTACAATTATAGCATAGATAAAACAGATAAGTTAATAATTACAAAAAAATTCCATAAAGACTTAAGAAACAACATGAAAACTTTAGACAATTATTAAATTATGAAATTTATAAAAAATTCAGCAGGGATTTCCATCAAAGGGAAGAAAAATACGCATTAAGACAATAATCTTCAAGGAGGGCTTAAAAAAATGAATAAAGCTGAATTGGTTGATATGGTTGCAGGTAAGGCAGATATATCTAAGAAAGATAGTGACAAGGCAGTAAAAGCAGTATTAGAAAGTATTACTGACAGCCTTACTAAAGGCGAAAAAGTGCAGCTGGTTGGCTTTGGAAACTTTGAGGTAAGAAATCGTAAAGAAAAAGTAGCTCGTAATCCTGCAACAGGTGAAAAAATTATAGTAAAAGCCCAGAAAGCTCCGGCATTTAAGCCAGGGAAAGCTTTGAAAGAAAAAGTTAAATAACAACAAAGAGTTCTATTTAAAGGCATGATCAATAATTATTGACAGGCATTACTGGCATTAAACTTATTGCAGAGCACGATTTTAAACTAGGGATTATTTATCCAATAAATGCTCAAACCGCTACCATGTCTCTACAAATTAAATTTGGGGGTACATTAGTTTAGTACGGACAAAAAAAGGAGGAATTTAAAATGGGTCTTTACCTGATGTTTGGCAAGTACAGCCCTGATTCAATTCAAGATATCAGTTCCGAAAGAACTGATAAAGCCCATGAATTAATTAAAACAATGGAGGGACTATTAAAGCCGGGTATGCTTTACTCGGCAGGTCCGATTTGCTTTTTATCGTAGAATTTCAAGATACTGCAAGTGCAGTCAAAACATCGGTCGATATGGGTAAGATGTTCGGAATCAGTTTTGCTACAACTCCTGCAATCACAATTGAAGAATTTGATAAACTGGTTTAAAAAGGCTGGATTTTTTCAGGTACTGGATTAGGGGTTTATGGCTGCTCCGTACTGCAAAGAGGGGCAGGACTTTTTATACAGCTATTGTGTAATCATTATAATACTTTGCCTATATTGTTAGCAAAGACCGGTACGTGTTTGCCATCCTTATGCACTAAAGTCAGTTTATCGTTTGGTTGCTCAGTTAGATCTAATAGCATGTTTATAGACTGTTTTTAGCTTCAACTATTAACCAACCCTGATCCCCTTCATTCCTTGCACCCATAAAAATGCCTCATAACTAGCAGCTTTTTAAACTGTAGGTTTGAATCTTAATGGATTGGTTAAGTGTAAACCTTATAGGGATAGTTTATAAAACTGTTCATAGACGTACTCGAGTGTGATGTGGCGGAAGAGTTAATTATATTTATGCAAAAAATATTTTAACCGGTTAAACAGATTACCGGAGAGATTTAGGAGGATTTTATTTATGCCTGTAAGCAGCATTAAAAAAGTTATCTTTGATCGGGGTTATGGTTTTATTAACCCAGAAGGTGGCGGTGCAGATGTTTTCTTTCATTTTTCCGCACTTAAAGAAACAAATCAAGAAGATCTCAAAGAAGGTGACCTGGTGGAGTATGAGATAGAGATAGGGGATAGGGGTCCCAGAGCTACTGTAGTAAAAAAACAATAAAAGGATTTTTTAATTCAAGATAGACGAAAGGAGGTTAAGCAAAAATGGGAGATGTAAAGGTTACCTACTATGGGCATTCCATGTTCCTTGTAGAAGACCCGGGAATTAATCTGGTCACAGACCCTTTTGGCGAAAATGTCGGCTATCCTATGCCGGAGCTGGAAGCCAAATTGGTGCTGGTAAGTCATGACCATTTTGACCACAATAATGCTGCTATGATAAAAAGCGTTAGCCATATAATCAAAGCAATTGAACCTTTTCCTTTTCTCATGGGCTCAGTAAGAATTGAGTCCTGCAGTTCCTATCATGATGCCTGTCAGGGTAAGGACCGGGGAGAAAACATCATCTTTAAGTGGCAAATGTCCGGATTGACTTTTGTGCATATGGGAGATTACGGTGAAGCAGGCTTGAGTATGGAGCAATCAGAATTTATCTCTGGAGCGGATATACTTATGATTCCTGTAGGAGGAAGGTATACTATCGACTGCAACAAGGCACAAGAAATCGCAGAGGCTATCAATCCTTCTATTGTAATTCCTATGCACTACAAAACAAACTGCTGTAAGGTAGATATTAATGATGCCGGAGAATTTGTTTCTACTTTTGAAAATCCAGTTTTTCATTCATCAGCTGTTACTATTTCTGCCGGTAAATTACCTGAAACAAGAGAAGTCTGGGTGCTTGAACCAGTTCATTGAATTTTTAAATAAAAAGGTAAGCCAGTTTTTTTATTTGTAAACGGTATAAGGAAGGACGCTTTTTAAGTGGAAGGAGGTAAATAAGGTGACTGAGGAAAATATTGAAAATATCATGCGGGAGTATTTTAAGGCAGAGGAGCAAGGTGACGTGGAAAAGGCGCTTACTTTTTAAGAAGAAGGAATTTGAGTCTCGCCTTTCGGGACATTCAAAGGAAAAGAGGAGATAAAGCGCTACTTGGCTTGGCTCGCTGAGAACATACAAGATAAAACGATAAAGAATACCGGGATCGGAATTATGGTGCAAGGGAATAAAGCTTTTGGCGAGCATATAATGGGCGGTAAGATGGCCGGCGTGAGCGGGGAAATCCTGGTCATGGGATCGTGGGAATTTAGCAATGGAAAAATCGAACGTATGACAGTAGTTTTGGATAGGGTGATGATAGCTAAACAAGTCGCTCAAGGATGGCTCTCCAAAAAGATTATAAATTCTATCATAAAAAAAATGGAAATTAGTTTCGGTTATGCCTGTGGTAAAGTTTTTAAGGGGCTCGTCTAAGCATGCAAAATATTCAGGCTGCAATAATTAAAGGTGCTAAAAAAGCAGAAAGTTTGGTGACGAAAATGGTGCGATATAGAAAAAATTACCTGGATTCCTCACAAAAAATGCTCATAAGAAGGAATTTTTAGTGTGACGTGTAATTTAAGTAAAAGTAACAATATTCTATTTAAGGAGGATGAACAGCCACGAAAACCCAATTCAGACTTGCAATAGGGCTCCTGGCGATTAGCATCTTCGTAGCGGTTGGCACTTATATGAGGTTATGGGATATTCGCTTTTCAATTGGACCCTTTTACTCGGATCACTGGCTTTCCATCATTGGAGGAACGTACCTCCTCATTTTCATCGTGATATTCGCCTATACGAAGCGCTATACAGCAGTTAATCGTGACACACTCTTGAAAGTCCACATGTTTGGAAACTTGCTGGCATTCATGTTTGTATCGGTACATTTTGCGGAACAGATGGCTCATGCGCATGACTTGGGAACA
>PWGT01000117.1 GCA_003554535.1 Syntrophomonadaceae bacterium
GGAGGTGTTTCTGTGGTTTCTCCTAAATCATTGCCTGTCTCTTCTTCCTCAGATTCTTTCTCAAAAGAATTATTTACGGATGTTTCTCCGGTCTGCTCGGGGCTTTCGAGAGAAGAATCATCAGGTTCAACAGGCTGGGGATCATCTTCCCCGGGGAGATCCTGCTCCGGTTCTGTTAAATCGTTGTTATCCTGATTGCTGTCAGTGCTGCTATCGGTTGAATTATTATCAGGTGAAGTATCATCAGTAGTTTCCGGTTCCGGTGAATCTGTGCTATGGTTTTCGCCGGTGCTTTCTGAATCGGTAGTTTGAGTTGCGGTGCTGCCGGAAGTTGTGCTATCAGGGTCAGATGATGGGCTTTCTGTAGAGCTGTCACTGGTTGTACTGCTTGTGAATGATTCAGAAGTGGAACTGGTGCTTGTACTGCCGGAGGAACTGTCATTTGAGGTGGAACTGGTGTTTGTGCTAGCCGAAGAACTATCGTCAGTGGAGCTGCCGGAACTGTCACCACCTCCGTCCGAGGTACCGGTAGAGGATGTTTCCCCACTATCCTGGTCCTCCGCAGCATACGCCGCCGGTGATAAGAACACCATGCTTAAAAGCAGAATTAGGGTGATACCGGATAATATCAGAACCTTGTTCAGCAATTTTTTATTCATTTTTATCCCCCCGAGCTTAAGCCGTCCACAAAAAAACGGCCATTTATTGGCCGGTTACGCTACTGGCTCCTGCGCGACATTAAGCGTCCATTTTTTGCCGGGCGATCATAGCTTCCTTGGCGATACATATGCAAGATTACCTGCAAAAAATAAAACAAAACCCTGCAAACCTACTTCAAGGATTAGGTTAGTTAATAATTTATGATGATGCACAAGCTATATCTTGAACCCTGGATTTTACCAGGCGATTGAAAGGATATTAGAGTTACTTGGCAAGCAATTTTAGGTGAACCTTGCAAAAAAAAGTTGAATTGTCTCATAACTATAAACTATTTTAAATTTGCGTTCTGTGATCTTCGTCACAAAATATGTGTGATCTTCATCACAAATTTAATAAAATCTTAACCGCCGTTCACCGGCTATTTAATTTCATGGTAGAAAATGTGTGCATTGATAAAACCTGAGAAAAATTTTCGCAGGTTTTTGTTTTCCATATTCGGCCACCTTTGATATTGTAATACGATATCGATTGCCGATTTTTTAATTCTAGATTGAACTATTGTCAAAGTTGTTTTTAATCATGTTTTAATACATTCTCGGGGGATTGATATAAAGTGAACCAAGCAAAAATGGACGGTCTATTACCTGTAGTTTGGATGCAGTATGCAATACGCAATAATTAATTGCAAAATGCAATTAAATGCAGTATAATGTGAGCACGTTAGTTGGTAAAGGAGGTGCAGGCTTAGTTATGGCTAAAGCAATTAGGATTTCAGATACTTTGGCTGATGAAGCAAAAAAATTCAGCAGGGTCGAGCATCGTTCCGTGGCAGGCCAAATTGAATACTGGGCGACTATTGGCAAGCATGCTGAAGAAAACCCGGATTTGACCTATGATCTGATAAAAGAACTGCTAATAGGGATTGAGGAACTGGACCGGGATGAAAAATCTGAGTACAAATTTGGGTAAAGGCAGATGAAAATATATCAATCGCGATTATTTGAGAAAAAGGTCAAAAAATATAACTCCCAGCAGAAAAAAGCCCTTGATGATATTATTAAAATAATTGTTAGTAACCCCTCTGGCGGCCAGGAGAAGAAAGGTGACTTGCAGGGAGTTTTTGTTTATAAATTCAAGCTACAGGATCAAATGTATTTGTTGGCTTACCGATTGCCGAATCCTGAAACTTTGGAACTGATTACGATTGGTCCACATGAAAATTACTACCGGGATCTAAAACACTATCTCAGAAACAGGGCATAACTTTCAAAGCACACGTGGTAGTGCCGGGGAAGATTGCAGGTTGGAAGTTTCACCAGTTTGAAGGATTGGTAATTATTTGATACACTAAAAAAAATTAGCACAGGGGAATAAAGAAATGACTGTTATCAGGAAAGAACAGATCGAGTCGGAACTGGCTCTATTTTTTTCTGCACGGAAGGAAGTTCTATTTGCTTACCTTTTCGGCTCTGTAGCTAAAGAAAGCGCCGGAAGGTTCAGTGATATAGATATTGCTGTCTATCTTGACCCGGTAATGATCCCCGAAGCTGGAGGATATGGTTATCAAAGCGAGCTAATAGTAGAACTGCAGGCCACCTTAAAGGATAAAGTGGACCTGGTAATTTTAAATGAAGCGCCCACAGTTTTAAAGTTCCAGGTTTTAAAAAGCGGCTCTCTTATATATTGTGCTTCTGAACAGGAACGGAGAAAATTCCACGAAAACACCTTGAAAATATATCTTGACTTAAAACCGCTTTTAAGAGTCCAAAGGTATTACCTCCAGAAACGTCTGGCTGAAGGCAAATTTGGAGGTGGCAATTAGTGCTTGAAAAAGAAATGGTAGAGTTAAAACTGCAGGAATTGCACCGCTACCTGTCGCAGTTAAAGAATTACCAGGGAGTCACAGCCTCAGAATTGGAAAAAGATCTCGAAAAGGCATGGATTGTCCAGCATGGTTTGCAGCTATCGATCCAGGTTGTTCTAGATATCGGCAGTCACATTCTAGCAGCTGAAGGGGTGACGGTCCAGGAATATGAAGATATTTTCTTGGAATTGGCCCGCATAGAAGTGGTTCCTGAAGACTATGCTCATAAAATTAAAGGAATGGCTGGATTTAGAAATCTACTGGTTCATGAATATGTAAAAGTGGACATGACAAGAGTAACTGAAATATTAAATAACCGGTTAGACGATTTTTCCAGTTTTGCCTCCTACGTAATCGAATACTTAACCCAGAAATAAAAGAAGATTTAAAATCGAAGTAGGAAAGCAGGCCATTTTTATCCCGGATAATACCCGCCGGCAGGTTAAAGAAGTAACCGGGGAAGGGGGCCTTTGCTATAATCGAAGCAAAAAAATGACCCCCGCCCGTTTTCATGCCGGATTATTCTTAAGTGTGCCAGGTCACGAATTCTTCCGGTTTTTTCTTCAGGCTGCGGTAAGTGTTTATAGTCGCATCCGGGTCGGGATAGCCCATGGAAATGCACACCGGCAGTTTTTTATTTGCCTCAAGCCCAAGGAATTCTTTGATTTCTGGAGCGTAGTTAGTTACAGAAGCCTGGAC
>PWGT01000105.1 GCA_003554535.1 Syntrophomonadaceae bacterium
CTGCAGCATACATATCTTCTCCATCAATAGTTAAACCTTGGACGGTTTCTGATACACCACCAAAACCTCCGTCGGTTCTAACGAGGTCGTCCAGACCCATTTCTTGTAATCGTCCGCCTAGTTCTCTTTCTGTTAATCTATCGGCGCCTTCTATGCCGCCTCTACCAGGGGCATATCCTAAATCAATATTATCGTAATCAAATATTTGTCTTTGGTCTATTCCTAATATTTGCTCGTGGTAAAAATCTTCTATATCTTCCATACCACGCCTATATAAATTAACAAAAGGTGAGCCAATAGTGTGCCCTAACCGTTCGAATCCATGTCTGATTGTTTCAAAACGCCCTCTAGGCATCCTGTCTTCTATTCCTCTTTCTCTGGCTAGTTGGAATGCGGCGTCTTCTTCTATGAAATCCATATCCATTACATTATGGCCTTCCATTAAAGCCGTTGTAATTATTTCTAACTGCCTTGGGTCTCTCACTCCGGTCATGTCAGATATGATATCTTCAGGGTCAAGGATTCCATCCATCCACTCTTCATCCATTTCCTGAACAAACCTTTGTAAAAAAGTCATTAATTCAGGGCCGGATAGTTGGCTTGCAAAATCCTGTGGCCTCTGATGCATACGCCTCATAAACGATGGGTCGATAGAGCCCATAGTTGTTGCTTGACTTAATAAATCGTTAAGGCCTATTTCCCCTTCAGCATATTGTCTTAGCATGGCTGGATCAAACTGGCCTGTTTCTAAATCGACCATTCCATGTAAGGCTCTGGTTGCAGGATACCCACTCTGCTGGTTGATTGTACCTCTTAATAAACTCTGGCCCATAAAATCAGCCGCACCTTCTCTGCCACCAAAAACATCCTGCATTGTTTCCTGAAATTCCTGTTGTTCTCTTGAAGTCATACCTTGTAAAGCACCTTCGATACCTAAAAGACCAAATTCAGAGAGTTCTCCACCTAATAACCTATCGAAACCCATCTGGCTGGCCTGTTCAGCACCCTGGGCTCTCATTCCAACTATCTCACTACCTGTATATCCTGTAAGCCTACCAATAGCGTCAGCCTGTATTAGTTGACCTACCTGCTCTGATGTACCATAGACACCAGACCTTTGCATCTCACCTATAAGTTCGCCGGCTTCTTCTAATGATGTTTCAAATATTCTTGTGACATCACGAATATTTTCAACCATATCCGTAAATCTTTCTTCAAATTCTTCTGCGCCACGAACGTCAAACATTAAATCATTTCTTATTGTTGTTCCAAAAATTTCACTAAAATCTTCTTGTCTTAGGAATCTCTCCCCTACTAAATCTTCTCTAGCAGATGCTGCAAGGCTTCCTAATTCTCTCTGTCCGAAACCTCGCCTGGTTGCTTGGTTAGTATATAAGTCGCCAGGAGTGAACATATAACCAACATTATCTATCTCGCCTTCTATACCTATCTGGTTAGCCATCTGATCGGTTATTGTCCTAATAGCGCTATTAATAGCCAAACTTAAACCAAAATGAGGGGCTATACCGCCAGCAAGACCGCCAACTTTCCCACCTACTGTGGACGCACCTTGACCTATTTGACCTAAAGCACCACCTAAAGGTCCGCCAATAGCGTCAGGAAGAAATGATTGGGCAGCGCTCCCGGCTATATTAAAGGGTGCTCCCATGGCCGCACTACCTATACCGCTACCAGCTGACTTACCTAGAGCAGAAAGACCAGGCATTATTCCGGTAGCATTCATAGCAGTTCTGATAGCGCCGGTTCCAAATAAAGTCATACCGGTACCACCCATCGCCGAAGTCGCACCAGAAACGACTCTCTGGGCAGCGTCTCTTGCGCCATAATGAGCTGCAGCAGCAGGTCTAACATTTATACCGTAATCCAGGCCTGCCGGCGCCCCGGTAAAACCCTGCCTTATATCCTCAAACATATATCTATTAGAAGCGGTAGCACCGATAGGCGCCATACCTGCCGCATCTCTTATTTGCTCACTAGCATTCATCGCTAAACTACCGGCGCCCTGAGCAAAATCTTGGCCGCCAGGTGTAGTCATAGCTCTATAACCACCATAAGCAAGGCCGCCAAAAGCAGCTACTTGCCCGATAGTTTGTAAATTATCAGAGACGGTACTAGATATTGATCTTAATGTTTCTTTTGCATCTTCTAAACCCAAATCAACACGTATTGTTCTTTGGTTATCGGGCATTATCATTAACCCCCTACTTTGGTGTACTCGTTTAGATTGATTACTTCTCCTGCAAAGCCATCTAACATTTTTTGTCCTTGTTCTACAAAATCCTCATTTAGTTCTTCCTGAGCCGGATCGGCTTCTTTGATATATTTATTAATTAGTTTCTGTTTTTCTTCATGCTCAATATCCATATTAGAAGCAATGATAGCGAGTGTTTTTCTAATATCTATAATATTTTCTTTTCTGATAGCATTCATTAGATAGATTTCTTCTAAAGAATTTCTTTCGGGTTCTAACCCTTTTAATTTCAGCTGTGCTCTGTACCACCCTTTGGTGGTGTTCATTAGTTTTTTATATCCTCTCCAATTTTTACATCAGATTCGTTGTTTAGTTTGTCTTTGACCTGGTCTTGCAAATTTCTAACTCTTTGTAAAATTGATTGGATTAGTTCTAACGAGAACTGGTCGATGTTGTTTTTATTGACTTCAATCCCGTTGATATGATGTAACATATGAGCGCAATAAATTCTATCAACTATATTTTGATATCTGACCTTTCTATTTACTTTTTGTTTGTTTATTTCTTCTTGAACCTCTTCGGCCATTTCCCGGTATTCTTTCATGTTGAGTATTTCAAATTTAAACTTAAGTGGTTTTATGTCCTCGTCATAATTTAATGTAACATTTCTAACTATTTTATCCGAAAGGATATATTCCTCTATCTCTTCTTCTGTTAATTCTTTTTCTTTGTATCCCTTTAAATATTCCATAATATCTTTGGCCAGCTTCTCTTGGAAATTATTAAAATACTCAACCTTTTCGTTATTAAAATTCTCTATCATTTCAGGGGTGGCCCTTTTATTATTAAAGCTTACTAAAGTATCGTTTATAACCTTATTAGAAATAACCGATCGATAATATAGTTCGTTTTGGTTTGTATCCATTTCATCAAAAAGTTTAGCAAATTCTGATTCCTTGCCAAAAGTATAAGAC
>PWGT01000072.1 GCA_003554535.1 Syntrophomonadaceae bacterium
TGTATGATGCATTTTGTGACCGGCATTCTCTACAATTATTAATCTCGCATCAGGTAACGCTTTATATAACCGTTGACCATCCTCAACGTAGTCCAGCATTTGGTCGGAGCTCCCAAATATGACGGTCACAGGAACTTTGATTTCATTATATCGCGGGCTAATTTCTCTCACCGACTCATACATCGCTGCAAGTTCATAAGCAGTAGCGGTGAATTGGGCCGGACGGATATATAACGAAGAAATCGTGTTGATATACCTTTCAGGTGCTTCAGCAGGGCAAAATGCCTGCTCATAGATACCCCGCGCTATTGGCCTGGCAAATGGTATTACAACCGTATTAGTCACAAGCGGTCCGACAATGGGAAAACGTGGAAGCGCAAAAAAGCTCTCATCAGGGGGGTCATCTACATAAGCCACCCCACCAAGGGAAACAGCTCCACTTACCTGATCAGGGTAATCGAGGAGATACTGGAGCATAACAGCTCCGCCATATGAATGACCAACCATGATAGGCTTTTCTATTTCAAGCTTCTTGAGAGCTTCATTGATCAGTCGCGCCTGTCCTTTAGTAGTAAGTTTATCAGGGTCTAAACATTCACTGTAACCATATCCCGGCCGATCCAATGCGATTGCCTCATAATTATTGGTAACTTTATCGAAAATAGATAAAGTGAACTCTTGCAATGATCCATCTCTACCATGTAACATTACAACCGGAATCCCCGAGCCTTTGCGCAGGTAATGGATATCCACATCTCCACTTGCAGTTGAAACGAATTCGCCTACCGGTGGAAAGTTGCGTTCAATCCTGTATACTTCAATTTGGGTATAAGCAAACAGACAAAGCATTAATACGAGAAGCACCAATATCCCCCATCGGGCAGCGTTTCTAAAACTCAATCAAAAAATCCTCCTCATAGAGTAAGTGTATCTTTTAAAAATACAGCGTGTCCCTGTCATCCAATAATTTAAAATTTTTACTGTTGAAGGAAGATCTAAAAGATACAATCATCCCTACTGCAATACCTGCTCCTCTACCTTCCATTATCCGATAGTGAAAAATTTACAGGGTTTTAAAAAACCCTGTAAGGCAGAAACTTGCCGTTTAAAGTTATGACTACCCGATCCCCCGCGGGATCTTCCTCCTTTTGCACTTCTACAGAAAAATCAATGGCGCTCATGATTCCGTCACCGAACTTCTCGTGTATTACCTCTTTAATTGAGGGGCCGTAAACATCTACAATCTCCTGTAAGCGGTAAATAACAGGGTCCACATTACCCTTGTAAGGATAACAGGAAAGAACCTCCACATTCTCTTTGGACACCCCTAGTTCCGACGCTATTACCTCTGCCTTCTCCGGGGGAACGTACTGCTGGCCGTCAAAAACACTGGCCATATAGACTGCATTAAACCCCAGCTTTTCCCCCAGCTCCTCGTAAGTTATCCCTTTTTCCTTTCTTGCCCTTTCCAACAGTTGAAGATCCGCTTCCCTTTCCAACAAAGAAACTCCCTCCAATTTAACTTGATTTATTATTTTATACTTTCAACAGTATTCTAGATTATTCCTTCTTATGGAAGAAATTTTACCGCAATCTTTAAAACATAGTGCCGCTTTAGAATCTGAAGAAGTTGTTGTTTCTTATGAAAAATGCTCAAGAAAAGGAATTTTTGATTTGACGTGGAATTTAAGTAAAAGCATAAATTAAGTTAAATCCCAAACAAGGGGGGAACCATAGTGGAAACCAGATTGAGAATATTGGTGGTAGTCTCTTTTACCCTGGTCTTTGCGGTAGGATTCATTTATTTGGGTTATATTTTAAATGAGGCTGGTTTTTACGGTCCTTACGTGGGCAACCTGGGTTTTCTCACCGACTGGTCTGTATGGCAGTTTTTCGGGATGCCCGCTTCCGGGCTGGCCGCCCTGACCGCTTACTGGCTTACTCGCCCCCGGGCTCGCAGTTAAATATAATCCAGTATTTTGGTTGCTAGATATCATCTCCCACCTACGCTTTGCTTAGAGGTGGAAAAGTCCTTGGTGCTTTCGTTAAAACTTTTTAGAAATTTTTGCTTGTTTCCAGAATTGATAGAAATATTTCTACCAACCAGGGATCAAATTGAGTGCCAGCACACTTTTTGAATTCTGATACAACTTCATTCCAGGACAAAGCTTTTTTATAAGGCCTGCCGTTGGTCATCACCTCATAGGCATCGGCTATGGCGGTGATGCGGGCCAAAAGGGGTATTTCTTCTCCTTTTAATCCCCGGGGGTAACCGTTGCCGTCCCAATGCTCATGGTGGAACAATATATCTTCTGCTACATGGGCAAATTCTTCCGTGGATCGGGCTATACGACATCCTGTTTCGGGGTGTTTTTTTATAATTTCCCATTCTTCCTCTGTTAAATTACCCTTCTTAGTTAATATTTCTTCAGGAATCACTATTTTACCTATATCATGTAGTGTGATCACCAGACCTAACCGGCTTAACTCTGAACTTGGAAGCTCTATCTTCTCACCAATTTTCAAAGCCAACCTGTACATGCGCCGGGCATGAACTTCTGTTTCATAGCTTTTTTCTTCCAGGGTTTTTAAAAGAGCCTTCAAAACACCACTCTTTCCGCTGCGGCTTTCGGTAAGTTTGTTTTTGTACATATTGTCCTCGGCTTCTTTCAAAACCTCTTTCAAATTTTTATCTGTATGATTCTTACTGGCTGTACCTGAAGAAATGGAAATAGGCACGTCTTTGACATAAGTTTTGCTGTGCTTATTATGGATCCTTTTGCATATTTCTAAAGCTGTTTTTTCTGTAGTTTGAGGCGAGAGGATTACAAACTCATCCCCGCCCCAGCGAGCAATTATATCCTCTTTGCGGCAGACTCTTTTTAAAATATTAGCTGCCGTTTTTAGCATTTCATCTCCGGTGCTATGACCGTAAGTATCATTAACCAGTTTCAGTCCATTTAAATCAGCCATGATTATACTGATAGGCAGCTGCCTTTCAGTATCAAGTCTCTTCATCTCTTCTTCCAAATAAAACCTGTTATAAAGACCTGTCAGCTGGTCATGCAGGCTTATATACCTGAGCCGCTCTTCGTAGCGTTTTTGTTCAGTGACGTCTTCACAGGTCATCAAATGCTTTTCGTTGTCCATAA
>PWGT01000220.1 GCA_003554535.1 Syntrophomonadaceae bacterium
CGCCGTGTAATTCAACTGAAAAAGTACAATGAAATGAGGTGTAAACTTGTCATTATTAATGGCGGTTTCTTCAAGTCCGCGCCGTAACGGGAATACGGAGTTGTTATTAAATTCTTTTGTGGAGGGGGTAAAATCTCAAGGCTGGGAAGCTGAAATATATAGGATTCATTATTTAAATATTGGAATGTGCCAGGCTTGTGATTTCTGTGCTAAGGAGGGGGAATGCATTTTGGATGATGATATGCAGTATATTTATTCCCGGATAAAAGAAGCACAAGGCTTGGTAGTAGCTTCGCCTGTTTATTTTGGCACTGTCTCTGGCCAGTTTAAAATTTTTATTGACCGTTTTCAATGCTGGTGGCAGGCCAAATATCGATTAAATTCTCCTTTCGTTTCCGAGGAGGAAGGTAAAAAAGGCTTTTTTATTTGCGTATCTGCTCTAACTAATAAAAACTACTGCGCAAATGCGGCGGAAGTAGCTAAAGTGTTATTTCATAATTTGAATTATCGCTACATTGACAGCTTAAGTTTTGAGGGTTTTGATATCAAGGGAAGCATTAAGGAGCACCCTGATGCACTGGAAAAAGCTTTTGAAAGTGGAAAAAAATTTGCCTCAAAGTAGTAACCCACTTCGAGGCAAATTTTATATATAAAATTTAATTCTCTTGAGCTTAGTAGGGGGCTAGAATCAAGTGAATTTTACCAATTGCCGTATTTACTCCAATCTGATGACCCGCATTCATTTCGTCAATAGTTCCCTCTTTAGTAATGGCCGGCGGTGACATTTCGTATTCTCTACCCTGGTCGGACATATTTACCGTAAAGATTCCGTTATGCAAATTCAAGAATTCCGTTATAGCTGATTCAGCCATTTCCATATCATCTTTCATGGACATTTTCCCGAATTTTTCTGCCATCTCTATAATTTCATCCTGGCTAATACTTATTCCCGTAAAAATACGGCTGTAATTTTCCAGGTATTGGTAAACTGTAATGTTTTGGGCCAACTCTTCTTTCTTTTTGTTTACATCTATCCATGGTTGTTGATCCAGGAAACGAATTATATTTCTAAGCAGCAAAGCTACATAATCATAATACATTTGAGAATGAGGTGAGTCCTTAAAATCTATAAATTCGCGGATAATTTTATCCGTGTCTCCTTCTTCCAGAACCTTCAGCTGTATTTTACTCAACCCTGATTCATTTTCAAAGTTTTTTAATTCTTCATCTAGTTGCTCGTAATTCAAATAACCCAGATCGATGGCTGCTTGGCCTAGTTGAAGGTTAGATTCTTCCGATTGATGTTCCAGAAGCCTTTCTACCTGAGCATTGGTCAGGTACCCTTTTTCTACAGCAATTTCACCAAACTTTTTATCTTGAACTTTTTGAAGTTGAAAAACTTCTTCTACCTGGGTGCCATTCATCAAGCCCTCTTTCATGGCCAGAGTTCCAACTTTAATTCTTACTGTCTGCATATGTTCCAAAATTTCTCTCAAACTTTCATTGGTCAAAATATTTTTGTTCAAGAGATAGCTACCAAAAAACTTGTCGTACATGATCCTAACACCTTCCTTTTATGCGAGATAGAGCGCTAATTAGTTGTTCTTCTTTCCAGGGCTTTTGGATAAAATCGATGGCCCCTAGTTCTAGTGCTTTACGCAAATTTTCTTTTGTTCCAGTGGAAGTAATCATTACTACACTGGCGTTGTCATCAATTTCCTTAATTTGTTTCAAGCAATCAAGCCCGTTTAGAACTGGCATTACCAGGTCTAGAAGGACTAGCTCAGGAAAATTTTCCTTGTAAATTTCTACTGCTTCCTCGCCGTTTGATGCTTCATATACTTCTACTCCTCCTAGTTTTTCTAAAGCGTCTTTTAATTGTCGCCTGATAAGTAATGAATCATCGCATACCAAGACTTTCATGGGATTACTCAAGAGAACTAACACCTCTCTCCTGCTATTTTTTTTAGAAATTATGCAAAACTCAAAATTCTTCGCTACTACTTTTTTGATATTCTATACCCAAAAAGGAAATTCCTTTTAAAAAAGTTGTATAAATGTGTTTTTATTAAAATTATTATTGTGAAATATAATAAATAAAGTTGTGAATGCATGTATCGGTCCTGCGAAATAGGGAAAAACTCCTTCAGGTTCCATAGTTGAAAATGTATGTGATAATATATAAATTACATAATTTCTGATAAATAATGGGAGGTTGCAAATATAATGATATTAGGAACCGGCATAGATCTTGTTGATGTCCGGCGAATAGAAAAGTTATATAAAAGATTTCCTTCCCGGTTTATGGAAAGAGTTTTTACCGAGGCAGAGGCTGAATATATCTATTCTCGCAAAAAAAGCATTTATCCTTTACTTGCAGCCAGGTTTGCAGCCAAAGAAGCAACTTTAAAAGCTCTTGGGTGTGGGATTGGCCCTGCTTCGTTGAAGGAAGTGGAGGTAATTTCAATGCCGGGAAAAGCGCCTCAGATTAAACTTCATGGAAATGCTGCCCAAATTGCCGCCCGGCAGGTGGTGGGTGAAATACTAGTCTCCCTTACCCATGAGAAACATATGGCCTGCGCCCAAATTACAACATTAAAAGCACCCAAGTAGGGACGCGGGGACAGGTCCCTTGTCCCACTTTTTCTCTAACTGCCTTATTAATTTGGTTCAAGTATGGGGCGCAGGTCGGGATGCTTGGCTCTGCTCCTGATCGTATCGCAGGCCATAGGCACGGTTCAGCTTTCGGTGGAGCCGGGGTTTCCTCGACATTCGACAATCGTGTCTCAGGGTCTCGGTGGCTTACATCCTGTAAGCCACCCCGGCTCCAGCCCTCAGCTTCACCGACTATGGCCTCTGCTCACTTTATGTCGCATAACCAAGCATTCCCGCCTGCGCCAATATCCAAAGATTAAAGCCCGGAAGAAGAATTAACTATGGGCTGTAAAGCTTTGTGGGAGCGAAAAAGCTATGTTAAGGGAGGGGCTAATATGCTTCTATGCTACCAGTGCCGAACCTCAAAAAGATGGGGCGGAGGAAGCTAATTATTGTTCCTGGAAAAGTGGGACAAGGGACCTGTCCCTGCGTCCCGGTTTTGAGAGCCGGGGAGTGGGTCGGCGAAAGCGACATTTAGTGAGCGGCTGCCATAGCC
>PWGT01000118.1 GCA_003554535.1 Syntrophomonadaceae bacterium
CAAGTGGAAAATGATGACCTTGATGCAGGATTGATTTTGCAATCCGGCTTGGATGAAAAGATAAAAACAGGAGAAAAACCGCAACTTGATTACTTTATGGGAGGGGAAAGCCTGGCTTCTAATCGGATAATACTTACCGTAATGGCTTTGGATATTTTCCGGGAAATAAAGGGCGATGATTCGCCGGTCGCTCTGGATGTGGTCAGTTTGGGCGAGGAAGGATTGCCTGTTTCCATGCGCCTGGTTCCACTCATAGTTTTTTATGCCCTGGTTCTGGCTGGAGTATTCCTTCCCGGTTCAGGGATAGTAGAAGAAAAGGAAAAAGGGACCCTGCAGGCGTTGCTAGTTACTCCTGCCCGCAAAGAAGAAATACTACTGGCCAAGGGGATGCTGGGGGTAGTTCTTTCTTCTTTAACTGCTATAGTAACTTTGTTTTTAAACAATGTGTTTGGGCCTCGCCCCTGGGAAGTGGTGGTTGTCGTCCTGGTTGCTGCTGTTTTGAGTTCCATCCTGGGATTGCTGGTAGGGATAATATCAAAAAATTCAACGGCCTTGTTTGCGGTAATAAAGGGAGCTGGGTTGATTTTATTTGCCCCGGTAGTGTTTTATATTTTTCCGGACTGGCCGCAGTGGATTGCCAGGATATTTCCCCTATACTGGATAATTGAGCCTATCTGGGAAGTTTCCGTGATGGGAAATCCCCTGGCTGAGGTCTGGTTTGAATTGACAGTTGCGTTATTTATAGTGATAGCGCTAATACCGGTTATTGTTATTTTAAGTAATCGCATGTTGAAAGCTTGATTCAACTAGAACAAGATTGTGGAGATAGAAGGGGAAAATGTTTTATGAATTAATTTTTTTGAAAGGCTTTTTTAGGGAAATAATTGAATTATAGATGAGTGAAGGAAAATATAATTGATTTAAAATTATAGACATGCCGAATAAGATGGAATAATGAATGAACAGGAGGAGAAGTATGGAGGAAATTAGAAGTGGGCTTTACCGTATTGAGGTCCCTTTGCCCAAAAGTCCTTTAAAAGCTGTCAATTCTTATGTAATCATGGGCCAAGATCGTAACCTGGTAATTGATACGGGCATGAATCGCCCCGAATGTTATAATTCTCTTACTGCTGGATTGGAAGAGTTAAATGTGGACCTGGAACGAACTGATTTTTTTATTACTCATGTGCATGCTGATCACATGGGCCTGGTGAGCGAACTGGCAACAGATAATTCTGTGGTTTATTTCAATTACCCCGACATGGAGTTGATGCGCGCCGATATTTGGGAGAGGATGGGGGCTTTTGCTGCCAAAAGTGGTTTTCCCCTGGAGGAGCTTCGCCAGGCTCTGGAAAAACACCCCGGAAATCGTTATAGTCCTTCACGGCTTGTTGAGTTTACCCATCTTCAGGAAGGAGATATTTTACAAGCTGAAAGGTATAGTTTTAAATGCCTGGAAACTCCCGGCCACACTCCCGGAAGCATTTGTCTTTATGAGCCCGCTGAAAAAATATTGCTAACTGGCGATCATATCCTGGGTGATATTACCCCCAACATCTCTCTTTGGGTAGAAGGGTATAATCCGCTTGGCTGGTATTTTGACAGCCTTGATAAAGTATCACAGCTTGATGTATCTCTGGTTCTTCCCGGACACCGTAGCCTTTTCAGCAATCTTCAAGGACGTATTCGCGAGCTCAAGGAGCACCACCGGCAAAGGCTGGAAGAAATAAAAGAACTTCTGAGTGAAGAAGAAATTGATGCTTACCAGCTGGCCTCACGCATGGATTGGGATATCGAAGCCAGCAGTTGGGCCGAATTCCCCATAATTCAGCGTTGGTTCGCCACAGGGGAAGCTATGGCTCACCTAAAATATTTGGAAGAACAGGGAGAATTGGAATCATTTATTGTTAGTGAAGATGGGCAAAAAACCAGATTCCGCTTGCGAAAGTAAGAAGGGCTATTTCCACTCGGGCAGGCCGGACAGTCCTTATAGCCGACAGTCCCTATAGCCATTTCCTGAAACAAGTGCGCAGAGCTTCTTTTTGTGAGTCACTAAAAAAGCACAAAATATTTTATTCAGACTTGATGGGATTTCTCTAGCTATCTTCTGTTTTATTGGCTGCCAGAGCTAAAATTTTTGTTATTTTCCTCGGTAGTAAAGGTTGTTTTTGATTTGTTTTTGAATTTGCCACTAAAATATATAAAAATCATTGAAAGGAGAAGAACCACTGTTCCCAGCAAAATCCAGCTAAGAGTATAGTTGTCGGTGATGTCTGCAGCCAGGCCAAAGACCGGAGGTGCAAGAACCACCCCGGTGCGAGTAAAAATCAGCGCTATGCCGGTAGCCACTCCCACATATTCCAGCGATACCAATTCACTAACTGTGGTAAAATAAAGGGCCATTGCTCCCATGACACAAAACCCAAGCAAAAAGGAGGCTGGCAAAAGTAAGTATGCGGGCGTTGGAAACTGGCTGATTAATAAACCAAAAATCAAACACAACGCCGCGATAAATCCCCCCACCAGAGAAAGGCCTTTTCGACGGTCACCTTGAAATAATTTATCTGTTAAAACTCCCCAGCTGGGCTGGCCAGCTATTCCACCAAGATGAGCAATGCCCAGTCCTAAACCGGCCAGTTCCGGGCTAAACCCCAGGTCGCGGGTAATATATAATGAGAAATGGCCGGTGATTGACGAGATGCTCATTCCGAAAACTATCCCCATAAAGCAAACTGAGAGCAAATATCGGTTTTTTAATAAATAAAGCAGATCATTTTTTAATGATGAGTGTTTTTTTTCTGGAACCTCCGAGATAGCTTTATTAGCAGTTGTAGATTTGGACAAAGAGGAGCGGCTAAAAAATAAAAATGCCAGCAATCCAATGGCAAGGGCCAGAAAACCACCTACCAAGAGAGAGTTTCTCCATCCGAAAGAGGCGGCAACCAGTGGTAAAAAGGAAGCTCCCAGAAAAGCTCCCATGCCGGCGCCACCATGGGCAATACCCATGAAAAAGCTTTTACGCTCCGATTCAACCTGTTCAATTACAGCTTTAGTTACTGAAGGAGTTAATAGACTAAAACTAATTCCGGTCAGAAAAGCCAGAATAAGGATATAGGCGAATAAAGGAGCCGCAGAATGCAGCAAGATG
>PWGT01000050.1 GCA_003554535.1 Syntrophomonadaceae bacterium
CCTCTTTTGGTAGCACTAGCACTTTTATTGGGGTTATTGATATCAACGACGACGTTTATGATGCCGAGGCCTCGTACACCACAGCAATCTGGTTTACCCGCTACAGACACTCAACAAGGCTTTCAAGATGGAGCAAGAGGTAGAGTGGGTCGCGGCGGTATGATGGGGATGATGGGAACTTTTAGTTTTAGCAGCGAATATGAATTTTTGATGCACATGATCCCTCATCATGAGGAAGCGGTGTCTAACGCTCGGATTTTGAAAGCAAATACTGAACGTGAAGAAATGGAACAATTTGCAGAAACTATTATTAGAACCCAAAGTGAAGAAATTGAGCAAATGGAAGCCATGATTGATAAATGGTATTCCGAAAAAGATCTTAATATTGATTATCAGCCCATGATGCGTGATTTTGAAAATTTAGCGGGAGAAGAGCTAAATCGGGCTTTTCTAGAAGATATGATTGTGCATCACATGGAAGCAGTTATGATGTCACAACAACTCATTTCACAAGGACTAGCAGAACACGAGGAAATGGCTCTCCTGGCTAACGATATTAGAAATAATCAAAGAGACGAAATCCGTATGATGAGAGTTTGGTTGTCTCAATGGTACTAAAAGTATTCCTGTACCGCTTTCTGAATGTGCTTGTTAGTAGTTATGTAAAGAATAACAATTTCCATTCCAAAGGCTGTCTATTTCATTTCCAATGCGTTGATTAATTTCCGTAAAGGGGGCATGTAAAACATGGGTTGGTATTTTCATATGAAAGGTTTTAAATATTATGGATAAAAAAACTAGTGAGAAAGTTGTAGAAAAAAACTTATATTCCAGGAACTTTAATAGGTATGGCCTGGATATAAACCCGGTTGTTTCTTTATCAAGTGGTATTTTTATTCTAATCTTTTCTTTATATGCCCTTATAAATTTAGACCAGGCTAATAGGTTGTTTGTATTACTAAACGATACTATTGTTACTAATTTTGATTGGGTTTTTATTTTAGCAAGTAACTTGTTTGTTATAATTTGCCTTTACCTGGCTTTCTCAAAACTGGGAAATGTCAGAATCGGTGGAGTTAGTAGTGAAACAGAGTTCTCGACGTTTGCCTGGTATTCTATGCTGCTTTCGGCTGGTATGGGTATTGGTTTGATGTTCTGGGCAGTTGGTGAACCACTCCATCATTTTGTAGAATCTCCACCAATTTTCAATAGTCCCAATGCAGATCATTCAGCCATGGCTACTACTTTTTTTCATTGGGGGTTACATCCCTGGGGTATTTACGCTCTTATGGCTCTAGCGTTATCATTTTTTTCTTACAATAAAAAACTTCCACTGTCTTTGAGGTCAGCTTTTTACCCAATTTTCAAAGAAAGAATTTATGGAACACTGGGTGATGTAATAGACACTTTCGCAGTACTATCTACTTTATTTGGCCTGGCTACTTCCCTTGGGCTAGGAATACAGCAGATCAATAGTGGTTTAGATTATATGCTAAACATTGGTGTTAGCGTATCCATCCAAGTAGTATTGATCACCATTATAACGGGGATTGCTGTTGTTTCTGTCAGTACGGGCATTGATAGAGGGGTTAAATTTTTGTCTATGTTAAATATTAGACTTGCTGCTGTCTTTATGGTTGCAATTATTCTCCTTGGCCCAACGGCTTATCTTGTCAGCTTGTTTTCTAATTCACTTGGTTTGTATGTTAGCGGTCTGGTACAATCTGCTTCATATATTGCTACGGGCGACAAGGAGTGGCAGGGAGGATGGTCCGTTTTTTATCTTGCATGGTGGATTTCCTGGTCGCCATTTGTAGGGATGTTTATTGCAAGAATTTCTAGGGGTAGAACTGTCAGGGAATTTATCCTGGGCGTATTACTCGTCCCGTCTTTAATATCATTTATCTGGCTAACAGCTTTTGGGGGAACTTCCATTTATATTAACAGTGAAACTGGGGGATCTTTATTCGCAGTAGTCCAAGATAACCTTCCCGTAGCACTTTTCGAGATGATCACTTTGCTTGAAATACCTTTCATTGCGGGAATAGCACAAACATTAATATTTGTGCTAGCAACAGTCTTGATAATATCTTACTTTATTACTTCAGCAGATTCCGGGTCTTTGGTAGTTGACAAGTTAACTACTGGAGGGAAAATAAACTCTCCTACCCGCCAGAAGGTGTTTTGGGGCTGCCTCCAAGGTCTCTTGGCTGCCACCTTACTTTTGATAGGCGGAGAAAGAGCATTATTTACGCTACAAACTGCAGTAATCAGTGCAGGATTACCGCTGGCAATAATTTTAATCATCATGGCCTATTCTCTCATTAAAGGACTGGAGATCACCCACTTAAAACAAAAGGACATTAGAGAAGTTAAAGATGCCCGAAGATTGAAACGGTTTGTTGAAAATGAAGAAAGTATGGAAGATTTCTAATTAGCTACTTTTCTCAAAACTGAATAAACTTGTAAACAAAGCAGGCTTTGTGTGTTAAGAATTTGTTTATTAAATGTTATGTATGGAATTCTATAATATTTACTAAAGCAAATTTAAATTAAGACGTAATTTTTTGAGGCTCATGGAAAGCTGGCTGAAGAACCAAATGAAGGAGCACAAAATGCGATCCCGTAGCTACACTAAAAGGTGAAAAATTTATTGTAGGAAAGGAGAGTGAATATGGGCATAGATTGGATAGTAACGTTGTGGTCGGCTCTTGTTGTTCTAGTTGCGACTACAGTGCACGGTATTACCGGTTTTGGTACAGGTCAAATCACGATGGGAGTGCTCCCTTTATTCCGCGACGCGGGTTCAGCTTCCATTGTCGTATCCATTGTCGTTTTTATAACGAATCTGCGTGTATTTTGGAGCGTACGCGACAAATTTAATTTGAAAGACTGGATGATTCCTGTAGTAGGACTGGTATTAGGCCTTCCCTTAGGAATTTACCTGTTTGGGGCCTGGGACGAAGGTCAGCTCCGAATGGCCATAGGGGTTGTAATGATAATTAGCGCGGTGCTGATTTTGCTACTGCGCCAGATTAAGTCAATTCGAGAATGGATAAAGGGTACCGGATGGCAGCCCGGCCGGGTTAGCGGTGGACCGTGTCCTGGCGCGTGAAGTACCAGAGATGGATATTATCATCGGAG
>PWGT01000081.1 GCA_003554535.1 Syntrophomonadaceae bacterium
AATGCCAGCCGGCAGAAGTCCCACCAACAAAAAGATTACAATCAGCCTGGCTTTCAAGGGCATATTTTTAAACACTTCTTCGCCTCCTCATTTGATATGTTGTTGGAAGTAAATAGTTAGGAGCATCACAATCAGCACTGGAGCTTAACTATTGAGTTCTTCTTTAATGGTTACTTCTTCTAAAGAGATTCTTTCCTCAGTAGTTAAAATTTTTTCTAAATTCAACAGGATAATCAAGCGCTCGTCTAGCCTGCCTACCGCCTTTACTAAATCGGTGCGAGCCCCGGCTATCCCATCAGGAGGAGGGTGTATTTGCTCCTCCGGCAACCTAAGTACCTCATTCATCGAATCTACAATGAGGCCTATTTCATTTCCGTTAATTTCCACAATAGCTATACGGGCCTCTCCATTTCTTTCACCAATACAAAGATCGAATCTCTTGCGAAGATCAATTATGGGAATGACTTCTCCTCTCAGATCTATAACACCCTCCACAAAATCTAAAGTCTGAGGGATGGGAGTTATCTTGCCGAGTCTTAACACTTCCTTTACTTGATGAATTTCCACCGCGAATTCTTCTTCCTTCAGGTAAAAAGCTATTAGCTGTACCTCACTGCTGCTTTTTGGTTCTTCTTTTTTTTCCACCTCTAAGCTCATCCAGTTTCACCTCCTAGGGTTATTCGTAATTAAATTGACCTGACTAATTCCAAAAAACACCTCCCTGCCCACTATCAAGTACACAACAGATAACCGGTTCCAATAAGTTATAAAGTCGATAAATTAAAAAAACCTGTCTTGCTAATACAAAGACAGGTTCTCTTGAACAACCCTTATATTTGAAATATAAGGGGCAACCGAGCTGTCATAGCAGGAACAATCATCCTGCTTTAGACCTCCTGGCTTTGCGTCCCCGGCTTTCAACGGGTTTGCCTATATAATATTGACGGCGGCATTAATTTATGTTTAGACCTCTTATAATTATAATTCTTTCTTCATTTATTAGACATTTCCTGCTACTTTTCGACAAAATATTTACTTATGGGTGAAATGAAAAGATATATGGGTTACGAGCCTGCATAATTTGGGTATGTAACTTTAACTGTGGAACAGAAAGAAAACAATTATAATTCGTCTCTTTCAAAAATTTGAAGTAGATGTGGAATGGATACTCCAAATCCTTCAATATGACCCTAATGACAACATTATTCTTAATACTTTAAACTTCCTCTGTTAATAGTTGTATTGGATAAATGAATCATTAGACTCTCCCAGATCTTAACCCTTTCTACCTTCCCCCTTGTTAAGTTTATCACTGTACATGGCTTCATCTGCTTTTTCAAAGGTTTTCTCCAGAGATTTTTTGTGATTCTCAGCTGAGGCCTGCCCCATGGCAAGACTCAAGGGCAGTTCAGGGTTTTTTAGATTATGCGCTTGTACATTGCCGGATATCCGCTGCATAATTCCCTCCCCGTCTTCTTCGTTTGTATAGGGCAGAAGTACCGCAAATTCATCCCCGCCAACACGGGCGAGAATATCTGAGCTGCGCAGGGAACTTTCCAGTACTTCTGCACAAGCCTTTATCAGTTCATCTCCTTTCTGGTGACCCATGGAGTCGTTGATGAATTTTAAGCCGTTTACATCAGAGACAATAATGGTAATCGGAAAATCTCTGCCTTTCTGCAGCCGCTGCATCTCCTCTGTAAAAAAAGCGCGGTTATAAAGCCCGGTAAGGTGATCGTGCAGGCTCATGTACTGCAGTTCTTTTTCATAGAGTTTTCTCTCTGTTAAATCGGACATACTCGCTATTAGAGAAGGAGTATTATTATACATGATGGGGGAAAAGCGCAGGTCGGCCCAGCGCGGCTTTCCTGCGGCAGTAACAATTTGGACCTCATACGTATGGCCGGACATATCATTTTTTCCTGCTTCCTCCATAACTTGCTGTATTTTAAGCTTATAGTCGGGAGGGGCAAAATTAAGGAAAAAAGTGCTGTAAAGCTCTCGGGCCTCCTCCTCCAAAAAATTGCAAAGGGCCTGGTTAGCATAAACTATTTTCCCATCCTGCAAAATACATATACCTGCAGGGACACTTCTGTCCATAAACTCAAAAAGCTGGTGGTGCTGCTCAGATTCAAGGGAAAATCTTCTCAAGCGCAGGAGGCTTTCTACCCGTATTTGTATCATAATCTTTTCTGCGGGAATTTCCAAGATTTCATCAGCTAGTTGTAAATCGGAATGTTTGAGCAACTTTTTTTCAGCTAAAGAAACCATTAGCAGATAAGGCAGAAGGAGGGGGCGAGATGTTTCTCGAAATTTTAACAATTCTTCCCGGTTATGGTTCAGAAAGTTGTAATCTACGATTACAAGGTCCGCCGAATCTAAATGCTCCTTTTCTTTACACACTTTATATTCAGAAAGCAAATTAGCCAGCAGTTTGTAGTTGTTCTCGCGGCTTACCAAAAGCAGAATTTTCTCCATGATATTACTCCCCTGACTTATGGTTTTTCTTCAGTAATGTTGGAAATAAATTCAGGGCTGCCGGAAAGAATGCCGCGCAGCTCGGTAAGGGGCTTGCCCACTTTAAAGCCGTATTGGGTTATTTCCACTTCACGCAGGGTTTTTTCAAAGCTGCTAAGGCGTTTCTTAAGGACACCCAGGGCTTTATTTATTTCTCCCTTTACTTCCAGGTAACGCATAAATATAATAGTATCTGCCATATAACTGATGCCGTAATCGGAAATCTTAAAATCACCGGTAATGTTCTGTACTTCATTGATCAGGATTACAGTTACACCTGTGCTTTTCAAATACTCACAGAGAGAGTGCAGGTGCCTGAGCATTTCATATCCCTCGTGATGCCTCTCTTCAAAAGAAAGCCTGTACCCGGAGATACTGTCCAGCATTACAATTTTAGCGCCCATTTCTTCTACTTCCCTGCGGACATGATAGGAAAATTCGTGGGGCATGTATTCCAACGGGTCTATCTTAACCATTGAAAAGTTCCCCTTCTTGGCCATACTTGCCACGGGAATATTTACTGCTTCGCAGTGCCGCTGCAGGGATTCTACACTCTCTTCAAAAGTGTAGACTACGGAACGTTCACCCCTACCTGCTGCTTCTTTTATAAACTGAACTCCCAG
>PWGT01000084.1 GCA_003554535.1 Syntrophomonadaceae bacterium
AAGGAATATTATTGCGAGTTAAGTATTCTATGGTATATTCCACAGTTTCATTAAATGCAGTGAATACAATGTGGCCTGAAAGGGGGGTTTCTAAAGGCGCTCTGGGGGTAATTCTTTTTTCGATTAATGTTGCCATTAAAGTACCAGCAATTATAAAAATCATGAATACCCCTACCGCCATAAGGATAATGGATACAACAACCATGGGAGTGGAGGTAAAGGGGAGCAGTTCCCCATATCCCGTGGTGGTTATGGTTTGCATAATAAAAACAGCAGCTTGGCCCAGGGTTATTTCCCTATTTTCAAATGTATACATCAAATATTGGACAATAGGAATAAAAGCGATAATAAAAATGAAAAAAATCCCCAAAAGCCTAACCAGTAGCCATTTGCTATAGTCAGTTACCTTAAAAAATGGCTGTTTTTTTAAGCCTTTATTTATAATTGTTTTTTTTGTGTTTTTCTTGAATAGTTTATTCATAGCCATTTAACATTCTTTATAGTTTATACTGAGCTTAAGAATATCATAACAATTTAAATGTTACAAACAAGCTGAGGTGAATATGGTTAAATTTATTTAGCAGAAAATTAAACTTAACCATGTTTTTGATTATATGTTATAATTAAATTATTAAGAGTTACATATAAATATATGTGTAACTTGAATTAGTAATTAACAAAAAGGCAGGTGAACCTCATGGCTGCTGAAATCAAATTCTTCATCCCTCGCGTGGCTAATTGCTGCGGAGGTAGTTAGATTTAGTCCTGGGCATGACATTAAACTGCCCACTTATTATTTGAGGAATAAATGGTTAGAATTTATGGTAGTAATATCAAGGTTTTTTAGCTTTTTTGCCTGTGATGCAAATTCCTTGAAGCAAATGGTAGTGGTTTATTAGCTGGGTAAATTAAGATGGATTGTTCACGCTTGATGGTTAGAGCGGAAAGTCTGTAGAGAAGAAATTATTTCGTGAATAAAGTTAGATCCCCTTGAAACAAGAATTCCGGTTAAAATTTGTCCTAAAAAAGAAGTAGAAAGGTGTATTCCTGCTATTTGAAAAACGTCAAGGTCCGCAGTTATACATGTGGAGATTGCCAGAATTATTATCCCTATATTGTCTACCGGGATTCCTTTCGTTTCCTCCCAATTTGTAACAGCTTTTGGCCAGGCAGGTTTTAAAGCCTCCCATGCAGACTCAATTAAGAAGGCAGTCAAAATTAATGAAGATATATTATTCATTAAAATACACCTCTTTAGAAAAAGTTAATTTAAATTAAGCCCTGGTCCAATTTTTTACTCCTAAATTATTATTCTTCTCCCAGTGGCTCTTGTGAGATGAAAGTGTTATAGCCTTTACTGTTTGCTTCTTTGCTTAATCTTTCAGCATTATTCTTGTCTCTGAAAGCTCCAATTTGAACAATAAATAGATTGTTTCGAATGCCGATTAAAGTTTCAAAACCGTCTTTTTCGGCTTTTGCTGCATATTTTTCTGCGTTATCATAGGAACTGAATGCTCCAATTTGAACCCTGTAAATAGCACCGGTTTCTTTACTTTTATTACTATTCGTATTAAATGGGGCCAGGGCTTCACTTGCTTTCTTTTTTAATTCATTCATGTTAAAGTTTCGTCCCGGGCAAGCGGTGGATGATACGTCTTTGTGCCCTATAATATCTTCCAAGCTGAGGTTATATTTATTTATTAATTTAGCGTTAAGCCAGCCTGCAGCATTTAATTGAGCGGTGGTCATTCGTTGGGTTTCAAAGTTTCCCTGATAACCGATCCCCAGGCTTCTTCTGTTCCATCTGCTACCGGAGTGGGCACCCTGGTTTTCCCCTCGTGCCTCGTATATGTTGCCATCAAAGCCAATCCAGTAGTTATAGCCGATTCCGAACCATTTGTTATGATCCCGGTGGTAACGATGCACATCATATATATCCCAACTGGTATGGGCCATGTGATGTTGGATAAGTTTTTCTACTCTCTCCAAGGGGGTTAAAGTGCCATTCCATTTAAGATTAACCTTTTTGATTTCCATAAATGTCCTCTCCTTTTTAGTTATTTAAAAGAACTTTTTTTTAGATATTATCTTTAATTGGAGTAGAAGGGTAATAACAAGTAGGGCTAACATTGATGTCAAGTGAAGGTTAGTTGTTTTTAAATAGTGTCAATTTCTCCAGAGTTTTCATTCTTTTCATTATATGTGGAAGTTTAAGTTTTGCTCACTGTAAATAATTTTGCTGGTGTGGATTGTAGTATTGGAGGTAAATAAGGAAGAGATGACGAAATTAATTAAATAAATTTTAACAGGGAGTTGAATGAAATGGCGCTTAGTACAAACAAAAATAAAATAGTGGGGCTGGTTGTAATTGTTTTATTGATTATAGCGGTTTTTATTGTTTTTGGGGGCGGAGAAGAAGTTCATGAGGCTTCAAGGATAGAAGAAGGAGTTTTCATCGAGCCCAGGGACGATATTATAATTGAGAATCCTTATGAAGATGTTAATTGGGAGTCTTATGGTCAGCATAAAGCCAACTTGCATACACATACACGGAAGAGCGATGGAATTTACAGCGTTGGACGCATGATTGATGAATACTATGAGCGGGAATACGATATTCTGGCCATTGCCGATCACAACGAAGTGAGTTGGCCCTGGGAAAATTTCAATCGGGATGCTGAAGAGCTTGGTATGTTGGATATTAAAGCAAATGAAATTTCTGATACCCACCATATAGGAAGTTACTTTAATGATTACAATATTGAAGATGCCAGGAATTATATTCCTGTATTGGCTAGCACTTTTGCCGGAGAGCCTGCAGACATAAGTGAGGAAGAAGTGATCAGAGAAATTGGAAACAGAGATGGGTTGGCTGTATTTTTCCATCCCGGTCGATATGATGATACGGCAGGATATTATGCCCAATTTTATAAAAAATATGATCACCTGGTGGGAATGGAGGTTGTTAACCAGTTAGATCGCTATCCACAGGATCGGGCCAAGTGGGATAATGTGTTAACCATGTTGATGCCTGACCGTCCGGTATGGGGTTTTTCCAATGATGATTCTCATCGTATAGGCCATATAGGGCATTGTTACAATGTATTTTTGCTCTC
>PWGT01000199.1 GCA_003554535.1 Syntrophomonadaceae bacterium
CGTTTACGCTTCCTTCCTGATCGGCCTGGGCGAACCCTACGAAGGTCTTATCTAATCCACCACCGTTAATGAATTCAAATATTGTCGGCTGGCTGAAAATACGTGTTGGGTTTAAAGCTGCTCCAAAGCTTATGCCTCCAACCGGCGTTCCTCCAAAAGGACCTGCCTCTACAGTAAGTGTAAACTTGTCGCTCACACCTTCTTCACCAGCAATTGAAGAAACCAACTCAGGAATACCCAAACCAACATTGAGGATAGCATCTTTTTGCAGTTCAAGGGCTGCCCTTCTTCCAATAACATAGTCTTCTACTTTGCGCTCAGCAGTGATCCCGCTGCTCATTTTTTTAATTTTTTCATAGGTCTGGCGAGGATTCAGATCGCGAATCTCTCCAGTATAAGCCGGGTTGTAATCCTCGATGAATGTTTGTTTCTGGCTGGGATTGATTACTACTGCATCCACAAATTCACCCGGGATGTATACCTGGTTCAAGTTTATTGACCCTTCACTGGTCATCCTTTCTACCTGGACAATAACCTTTCCGTTGCAAGCTTTAGCTGCCATTGCAATTTCCAGAGAATCAACTGGAGTAGCTTCCTTTTCTACGCTAATGTTACCTGCGGGATCTGCAGTAGTTCCTCTGATAACAGCGACGTCAATTGGGAAAGCCTTATAGAAAAGATACTCTTTTCCATCAATCTCTGTAACTGTGACCAGGTCTTCTTGAGCCGCTTCATTAATTTTTCCTCCGTCCAGCCTTGGATCCACAAAGGTTTGGACCCCTATGCGGGAAAGATGCCCCGGCTTGCGGGCAGCAATAGCCCTAAACAGCTGTGCTATTTGTCCCTGAGGCAAGTTGTAAGCTTCAAGCTTATTTTCTGCCGCCATTTTGCTCAACAACCGGGCTGAATCCCAGTGTCCGCAAACCACTCTCTTTAACAAACCTTCCTGAGCTAACTGATTCACTAATGCCCTAACCTCAAACGGCGCCTGTCCTGCAGCAAAAACCAGTGTTAAGTCACGAGGTTCACTGCTTTCCTGGAATCTCTTGTCCAGAGCATCTATTACCATATCCGGGAATCCAATATTACCGATTCCGTTGGTAGCAATAGTTTGACCGCTCTGGATCATACCTGCAGCCTCTTCAGCTTTAATTATTTTGTTTTTCATGGGCAAACAACTCCTTTCTTAATAATTTTTTCACCCATTGTTTGTGAATTGTTTCACTACATCTTTCAATATAATAGATGCAAGTTTCGTGCCAATATATAGAGTAGATATAAAGCTTGATATAAGGGAAATCAACTTTAAATTATATGTTTGAAAGTGTCGAAGTGGTGTCGAAAGATTTTTTTTAATAGCAAGAAAAACGCGAACTCCTGAGAGTTCGCGTTTACAAAAACCCATGAAGGTGTAGAATAATTCTACACTGTAGAATTATTCTACACCATTAAATATATCTATTTTAGATTAAAAAGAGTTTTTGCCTTCCCATTTTTTTAATTTATTATAAATAGTTGAACGGTGAATACCAAGCATTTCTGCAGCTCGAGTTTTGTTCCCTCCACATGCCTCCAAGGCCCTATAAATTAGTTTCTTCTCCAGATCCTCCAAGGTTTGGGAAGAACTGCTTGAAATTTGCCCTGAACCTGACATGACTCTGGGCAAGAACCAACTAATATCCTCTAATTCAATCGTTTCCTTTTGAATAACATTCATGGTTCTTTCCAAAACATTGTAGAGTTCCCGGACATTGCCGGGCCAATTATAATTTAAAAATAACTCTTCCACTTCTTGAGTTACACTTTCAACTTTTACCCCCAACCGCTCATTAAGTTCATTAAGAAAATGTTCTATTAAGTAAGGAATGTCTTCAATACGCTCACGCAATGGGGGTACGTGCAACTCTACCACGTTCAGCCGATAATATAGATCCTGACGAAATTTTTGCTGGCGGACCATTTCCCTTAGATCTTTGTTAGTAGCTGCCACAACCCGCACATTAACCTTTTGAGGTTGCTCTCCACCCACCCTTTCTATCTCGTGGTCCTGCAATACTCTTAGCAATTTGGCTTGCATTCTGATAGGCATTTCGCCAATTTCATCCAAGAACAGGGTTCCCCCATCCGCTATTTCAAACTTGCCCGGCTTGCCACCCTGGCGAGCTCCGGTAAAAGCACCCTCTTCATATCCATAAAGCTCAGCTTCCAGCAACTCGTCGGGAATAGCAGCACAATTAACTTTAATAAAAGGACCAAATCGTCTCTTGCTAGAAAGGTGTAAAGAATGAGCAAAAAGTTCCTTGCCTGTTCCTGTTTCTCCTGTAATAAGAACTGTAGAATCATTTTTAGCTATATAAGTTAGCTGCTCTTTTACCTCAAGAATAGAAGATGATACACCTACAATGTTTTGCAGGGAATATCTGGCTCCCCTAAGTTTCTCAACTTCAGTACGGTAATACTGTAACTCTGCGTCAAGCTGGTTTAAGCGCTTTAAAAAGTCCTTGATCTCATCCATGCTCCTAAATATGCTAAAAGCCATTGCTCCAATAACTTCATTATTTTGCTTAATGGGTACACGGCTAATGATTGCAGTTTCCCCTTTAATTTCCCAAAACTGCGCTATCTCTGACTCTCCACTATTTAACACCTCGAACATACGGGAATGAGGAATGACTTCAGTTACTTTTTTACCAATAACTGCTGAAGGATCAACTTCCAAAATGTCGGCATAATTAGGAGTAATAAGCACTATGCGACCTTTCCGGTCTACAATGAGAGCTCCCATAAATTCATTTAAGGCCAACCGTAGCAATTCATATATATTACTATCAATGTTATTAATCATCTAACTACTTAACTCTCTTTCTATTTTATTATTCAATTAACTTTACCTCTATATATATAGCTTTACCTTTATATAATTCTTTTTTTATCTTCAAAACTCCTGCACCATTCCCAACTTTCCCTATTGAAATACAAGGAAAAGTTACCCTGTTTTTCTAGTATCTGTGATCTACTTTGTCTACAAGGGCTTCGTCTTCTACTGTTTCAGCGATTACATCTTCCAGCATGTGGCGTTCTTCCACTTCCCGCAGACGCTGTCTAACCA
>PWGT01000051.1 GCA_003554535.1 Syntrophomonadaceae bacterium
TATAGCGATAGCAATTATTTTATCATCTAGACCTAAACCGTTATCAAAGTAACCTGCAAAACCTTGCCCCATCAGAGCCAACATGGCAAAACTCGATACATACCTAGACCAGCTAACATAAAATCCTAAAGCATCTGTGTAAAACATCTGTGTATATCTATAAGTTCCTGCTGTCCTAGGAAATAATGACGCTACCTGCGCATAACATATTGATGAAGTTACTGCTATAATCAAAGCTAGCAGGTAACAAATAAACAGGCTGGGGCCAGTTTCAACAGCCAGGGGTCCTATCATAATATAGATCCCTGCTCCAATTACAGTTCCTATGATCATTATTACCGCGCCCCATAAATTCAACTTTTTCATTGTTAATTAATTGCCTCTACTTCCAGTCAAAATATTCACATTTATGCATTGGAAAAATATCACTAAGCAAGACCAAACATAAATCCACCATAAATTAAGGCTGCCAATAAAACCACTCCGGGGTGGATCTTTGTCTTTGATAATAATAATAAGCTAAATGAGCCTATTAAAAATGTTTGAGGCAAACCTATATGATAAAAGGAGTCTTTAAAAAAATTGTACGTCATTACCATCAGCATTACAGCTATAGCAGGTTTTACCAGCATAGTTAAACGCTGGACCCTTGGAGAATTTTTATACCGGTATAACAAACCTATTAAAACTATCATTAATACCGTTGATGGTCCAACAGTAGCTATTAGGGCTACTACTCCTCCCCCTATGCCCCCTACCTCATAACCTATGTAACATGCCATTTTTGTGGCAATCGGCCCGGGTAAAATATTGCTAAAAGCCAACACTTCACCAAACTCTTCAGCGCTAAGCCATCCATACCGTTGAACTACCTCATATTCCATTAATGGTATAGAAGCAGGACCTCCACCATAAGCTATAATACCCGGGATAAAAAAGGCTAAAAATATTTGAACGTAAATCAATTCTTTCTTCCCTCACCTTCGTAATTGCCCACAGGCCATAGAAGGGCAACTGCAACTATTACAAAAATAATCAAGCCGGGATGAATATTAAATACGCCGATCATAATTAAGGAAATGATAAATATAAAGAAGCTTTTTAGCCACCCTAACTCTTTTGTAGATTTATCCATGAATTGATAAACAACCAAACCTAACATAACCCCAATAACCGAAGGCACACTTTTTCTCATACCCTGGACCCATGGCAGATCTTGTAAAGCTGCCATCGATGTTAATAAAATAATTACAGCCAAGGCAGTCGGTAAAACCAATGCTGAAAGCGACACAAGCATTCCACCAAATCCGGCTAACTTCCAACCAACAAAACCTGCAATTTTAGTGGCTATCGGACCAGGTAAAGTATTACCTATCGCCAACACATTATTAAATTCATCATCTGTCATCCAGCAATATCTTCTTACAATCTCTATATAAATTAAAGGTATAAAAGAAGGCCCTCCACCATATCCTAAAATACCTATTCTAAAAAAAGCCGTAAATAAATATATTAACTTTTTATTTATAATCAATGAAACCACCTTACACATCTTAATTGATCTAACGTAACTTATTATCGATACTCCTATCTTAACAGTAATAATGAGATCTGTTAATATTAGCAGTATATAAAAACATACAACATTAATTATAGTAATCTCCAACATCTTGAAGGCAAAAAACAAATTACTGAATGATGGGACCTAACTGAGAAAATTTGAGTAGCCATATCAACACTATTGAAAATTTATTTACCGAACTATCAAAAACGTTACATAAAATAAATAAAAAGATCCTACTGCAGTTGAATTGTATTGAATAATAATTTTGATGTGCCTGGATCACTTATAGATAGTAAAAGCATTTGAAAATTATTAACTCAATTTACTTTATTATTAAATCAGAAGAATCACCTTCATTGTAAATTAATATTTTTTTTATAACATTGTCTGGTAGGCTAAAATGATTAGGGAAAAATTATACATTTTGTATAAACAGGCAGGAATATAAAACCCGAAGTTGAATTATAGAAAAGTTGCCCAAACCAATAATAATGGAGATGCCGTGATGGCCTTTACAGTCAAGAAAGCGCTTGAAAAAGGGATTTTTAACAACTGCCGACTGTTAACCGGTCAAAGAGGCCTGGATAATGAGATTCACTGGGTCAACATACTTGAAATACTGGACGATCTTAGCCATGTTGAACAAGGAGAATTCTTAATTACCACCGCACATGGTTTTGATATCAGCAGCGAAGAAAAGCAGATCGAGGCGCTGGATTTTTTTACGGGCAGAAAGCTGGCAGCCATGGCGATTCAAACCGGTCATTATATCAAGGAAATCCCTTCCTCCTTTATCCGCTATGCAAAGCAGTATCAGCTGCCTTTAATAGAAATACCTCCTGAAGCAAGCTTTAAAAAGTTAACCCGGGCTTTGATGAGCGAATTGGTCAGCCATGAACTATCAACCACAAGCAGGAGCGAATTATCTGCGGCACAGATCCACCTCAATAACAGGATCAATGAGATGAACCGGTTATGGCTCAGGCTAAAAGAAGACGATCACATAGAAGAACTGCATACTGAAATAAAATACTTCAACATAAGGCCACGCGAACCTTTCCAGACCCTTCTGCTCCAATCCAGCCCGGGTAAAGGCAAGCCGGGAATGCCGGGATCGGAATTGGAAGCGAATTTAATTACCTCGGTTAAGCAAACAGCCGCCCGGATTCTCCTGCAAAGGCACATCCCGTTTTTAGTAGGCCCATCCGATCAAAATATCCCCCTGCTTATACAACCCGGTCAACCAAAAGAAAGCAAGCCGGATTCTGAACAATCCGTTATTGAACAGCTCTACAATGAATTGATCATGTTGTTCCCGGAACAAGTAATCCTTATTGGAGCCAGCAACATTCACAATGACATCAAAGAATTTAAACCTGCATTGAATGAAGCCGGTAAGGCTTTGCAAGCAGCCAGGCTGGGCTTGATCGACGATATGAGCCTGGTATCTTACAACAAGCTGGGCCTTTATCGCCTGATCATGGAAATAAAAAATATCGAGACCCTTCAGGAAGTGTATGCAGAAACCATTGCCCCCTTGA
>PWGT01000030.1 GCA_003554535.1 Syntrophomonadaceae bacterium
AACAAGTCAGTCGACTTACTTGTTAAAGTAATTGTACGAGTGCAAGCAAAAAGCCAAATAAACCCGGATAAAGGCAATAAAAGCATTATAAAGGTGAGCAACCTAGTAAAGAGCTTTGGTGACGTTATTGCCGTAAACACAATCGACTTCCATGTAGCAAAAGGAGAGCTATTTGGCTTTCTTGGTCCAAACGGAGCTGGAAAAACTACCACTATCAATATGTTAACCGGCTTGGCAAGGCCGGATAAAGGCATTATTAACATCAATGGTATTAACTGCTCAAATAACCCAAAGGCGGCCCAGCCCCTTATCGGCATTGTGCCAGACGAGAGCAATCTTTATCCGGAGCTAACTGGTTTTGACAATTTAAGTTTCTGCGCAGCACTATACGGCATCAGGAAATCAGACCGGCGCGCTCGAGCAATTGAACTTCTTAATAAATTCGGCTTACAGGATGCTGCTAACCGGAAATTCGCCAACTACTCAAAGGGAATGAAACGTAAACTTACTTTCGCCGCAGGAATAATTCACCGCCCCCAGATTCTTTTTCTTGACGAGCCTACCACCGGTATTGATGTAGCTAGCGCACGACAAGTAAGACAGATGATCACCAATTTGCACCTGCAAGGAACTACCGTTTTTCTAACTACACATTATATTGAAGAAGCTGAAAGGCTTTGTGAACGGATTGCCTTCATTGTAGATGGCCGGATCGTTCATTCTGACCGTACCGCGGAACTGCTTCAATCTTTCCAGGGTAAAAACACACTGCGGCTATCAGTTCACACAATAGACGCTGACTTTTTAAAAGAGATATCACAAGCTTTCCCCCGTTATAGTTTTAAGTCTATTACCAACAACCAAATATGGATAGAATCCTCCGGGCAAATAGACATAGCACCACTTGCCCGTTTTATGGAGGATCGAGGCATTATTTTGACCGAAGCACGCCGGCACATCCCTTCGCTTGAAGATATTTTCGTTAAAATTACTGGCATTGAAGCTGGAATTATGGCTGGAAACAAGGAAGCGCAGTCTGAAAAAAGTGGAGAATTTAGATGAAACGCTGGGTTGCCTTCTGGAATATTGTAGTCAAAGATATAAAAACATACTATCTAAAGCCACCTAATATCAGCTGGGGTTTAATTTTCCCTCTTGCATGGACTGGCATGTTTTTTATCCGGTCTGGAGAAGGAATGGAGAGCATACCAGAGCTGTTACCAGGCGTAATAACTATTTCTATACTTTTTGGAACTACATCGATGCTTGCCGTAAATATCACCTTTGAGAGGCGCAGCCGCTCATTTGAAAGGCTGGTTCTTTCGCCTATTTCACTGGAGCTACTTTTACTGGCAAAGACTTCTGGCGCAATCTTATTTGGCGTAGTTAATCCCTTGGTCCCAATAGTTATGGCCGCTTTTTTAGCGGATCTATCCATGGTTTCCTGGTCATTAGTAATCCCGGCAATATTTTTAATTGGCATTGTGAGTACTTTCCTTGGACTTTTCATTGCAGTTTCGGTATGGGAAGTATATGAAGCTCAAACGTTTTCAAACTTCTTTCGCTTCCCAATGATATTTTTATGTGGCCTATTCATCCCCGTTGCATCATTACCCTTGCTTCTGCGTCCTGTTTCATTCGCCTTACCTATAACTTATGGTGTTGATATTTTACATGGCGGAACAACAGGTACTAATATTCTTCCAATTACGCTAAGCTTTTTGATCCTCGTATTGTTTTGCGTAGTGCTTTTTCTGCTAAGCCTTCGTAAGGTTAAGCAACGCTGGATAATTTAAGTATTATAACAGGCCTGAGGCACTAATTTAGTATAACTTTAGTATAACTTTTTAAGCTCAATTAGGCCTTTCCTTAAACACGCGAAAAGCACCCATCATCAACAATATTCCAGCTAAAACAACAAAAAATAATATCGCTCCAATCCCGGGTGATACCTGATAATCTGTTTCCAATGACTGAAAAAAACCGTAAATTATACCGGCCAATGCTGTACCGATAGCTATACCGATATTACGAAATAAAACATTAACTCCTGCAGCTACAGAGGAGAATTTGATATCCACCGATGACATTACCACTTTATTGTTAGACGGATTAAATAAGCCTATACCAACACCAACAATAACGCTGCTGAACGCCATAAGTATAGTGGAATCTATATGAAAGGCTACAACCAGAATAGAGATGCCTGTGAAGATGGCACCGCTGCCTGCCAAAGCAACATTATTGGCAGAGTATTTATCTGCCAGATGTCCCGCAAGAAAAGAAATTGCAAAAATAGGAATTGCTTGCAGTGTTATAAGAAAACCGGCCGTAAGAAGCTGAGAGTTTGCCACCGAATCCAAATGTAATGGTAATATAATGCCTATGCCCATCATAATGGAAAAAACTAAAAGAGCCATAGCATTACCATTCAAGAATATGCGATTCCTAATAGCCTGTACAGGCAATAACGGTTTTTGAGTTTTTATCTGTTTTTTTAAAAACAGACCTCCGATAGCAATAGCTAAGAGCAGTAGCACTATAAAGCCAGGTAATGAACCAGAACTTAGAAAGGAAAAGCTGCTCACAAGCATGATTATCGCAGCAATGCTAAGTAGACTTCCATTGTAATCAAAATTTGACAATGCCTGCTTATAATCGCCGGTTGACTCGTCCGGAAGCAATTTAATAGCTGAAATAGAAGCTGTCAAACCGAGTAATACTACCAGCAGAAAAATAATGCGCCAACTCAATAATGAAGCAATTGCACTGCCTATAACCGGCCCGATTATACTTGCAACAGCGCCAGCTGTTGCAAGTATACCAAAAGCCTTGCCCCAATTTTTCGCACTGAAATTGGAGCTGACCAGCGCCATACCGTTAGCCATAAACATAGCTGCCCCAATTCCTTGAAAAATGCGGGAAAGAATTAATATAGAAGCAGAAGGGGCAAAAACTGCTGCAAAACTGCTTAAAGAAAACAGCAGTGTACCTGCGGAAAAAATACGCTTTCGACCGAGATTGACTGATAAAGACCCGAATATTAGCAGCAGGGCTACGATAGCAAAGGTATACGACGACACGATA
>PWGT01000035.1 GCA_003554535.1 Syntrophomonadaceae bacterium
CCAAAACTTCCAGGCCTGGATCAGCTTTTACGGTTATTTAACTCTTCGAGTAAAAGTTTCATCACCTTTTTAGGATTATCATTGATCACCACTTTAGCCCGCTGGTCATAAGCTGTAGGGGCCTGGTTGATAACAACCAGGTTTCTACATTCAGCAGGTAGCTGGTTTTCGGGGGAAGCCTCCATCGTAGAACCAATAATCAACATCAATTCGGCCTTTTTAGCTTCATCTTTAGCCGTGTAAAAATCTGGAGGCAGGGATTCGTCTGAAAAGACCACATCCGGCCTGAGCGGCTCTCCGCAATCGGGGCAAAGCGGTAAGAATTTTCCTTCCTCTGCATCCGCCAGCACATCCTCTACAGCCACCTGCCGGTTACACTGCGTACAACTGGCACTCCTCAGGGTACCCCGGATCTCAAGCACTTGTCTGGATCCCGCTTTCTTGTGCAATCCATCAATATTATCTGTGATAATTGACTTCACCAGACCCCGTTTTTCGAATTCCGCCAGGGTTGTGTACACTTCGTTCGGCTCAAGCTGGTAGATCATACTGAAAAAGGGCTCCCCTTCTTCGTAAAAAGATTGCGGATCGTCCTTAAACCTCTGGATGGTAAAGTCTTCAGGGGCAACCATCACCGGCAGATTTTTGCCCGGGCTGCTTAAATTGTGGTCGTAGTCTTCGGATGAGATTCCCCTCCCGGTAAAGACAACTGTATTATTGCTTTCTGTAAGCAAATCAGCTACCTCTTTTACTTTTTCATGCAGCTGTTCCATAAGATCAGCTCCCTTTTAATTTTAATAAACGAACCGGAGCAGTGGTTGGGTGATATACAGGATGAACAAGATGAATTTATTTAATTATATCATTTACCCGGGCAGGACCTCTAAAACATTACCTCCCGGTAGAGTAAAGAAGCACTTCCAAGTCCGCCACCCCCTGGTTCTCTTAGCCGCCGCTTTGTTCTATTTCTGTAACACATTCGGTTTTGATCTTTTCAACCAGGAACTGAAGAGCATCTACTACATGGGGCCTGATATCGCCGCCGATGAGGACATACATGATATCGCCTCCCACCTCGAGCTGGCCTTCATTAAGCCACGCCCTGACATAGAATATCCCGTTTAGCTTTAAGGTTTCAGCAATAGCTGCTTCAACCTTCTCTGCGTCGTAGGAAAATACCATTCCTTTTACTGACGAACCATCATCAAGCCCCTGGCGAACTTTCGCTTTAGGGGGTTGGCGAACCACCCCATTATGGGCCAGGAAAAAACTGAACTGATATAACCCTGGTAATTTGATTTTTTTAGGGCTGCCCAGCCGCTGAAGGTATGGCCAAGCCCAATTACGGTGAATAATATAAGGCTGGGAATAAAGTAGCTGCTAAAGGGAGACCCCTCTAATAGGTCAACAGGAATTCCAAGAGGCTCATAAGGATTAAGCATTCCACCCATACCGCCAAACAGGGCTCCGACACCAACGAAAAAGTGTAAATAGCATAAATATCTTACTTTTCTATTCATAGCTTGAGTATACAACAAAAACTTATTTAACAGTACAAAAAAGCAATGCTGCGGCCGTTTCAAGCAACTGCTTGTAAAAGAACCTCATATTGCCACAATACCATTAAGTCCTTTCAATAACACAGTCGTTAAGTTTGTTTTTCTTTTATACAATACAACGTTATGCAAATCTTCACATCCTTGCACTGCTACCCTCAGTCGGACAAGAAAACTGAGCCACATCATGTATAATGTCAGAGAGGTGAATCCGGTAGGTGCACATCCTAACCAGTCTGAAAGAGATGAGATTGTAAAACTTCATATTGAAAAAAGCTATCCAACTAGATTGTTAACCCGAACTACTAAGTTTTCCCAAGGGGCAATATTAGACTGGATCTGAGCATACAAGAAGGATGAAGAGAATACTTTTAAACTAAAACATAAGCGATTACCGAAGAAAAGATCTGATGCCCAGATAATCAAAGCACTACAAGCGGAAGTCGAAATGTTAAGGTCTTTTATAGCAGCATTCAAAAGATAGGATGCAAGAGGATAAATATAGCGTTGTCAAGGAATCGCGATCACTCATTTAAAATATTACCGCAGCACAGAGGAACCGTCTCCCTGTGTTCTGTATTCGTGTTTTTATTTCAAAACCTTGCCCCACTAGTTTTTGAAGGGACGTTCCTATCATTCAAGTAAATCGCTGAGCTATGCACGACAGGAAAGTCCCCTTGTCCAAAATCATTTAAATGGCTTTAGAGAATACCAATAAACCTGAGAACCACGACAACGACTACAATCAATCCAATCAAGTATATGTAGCTGCATAATAGATCCACCCTCCATAGAAAAATTTAATCAAAATGCAGCCTGCAGCTGTTGTTGTTCGTTAAATTCCTATCGAAACCAATTTTGATTACAATCCCTGAATGATGGCGAGTGCCCCAATGATGATTAGATAAATGCCAATGAGGTAGTTAATAATCTTGGGAAAAATCATTATGACAACGCCAAAACCAACTGTTATTACACCTAACATTAATTCGCTTATTACCATAAGCTCTGACCTCCCTTCTCTTATCAATCATTAACCTCTATAAATAAACGAATAAGTTTTGTGGCAATGAATCAGCTAACGGGTATGTCTTTAAATCGGGTTAAGGTTTCCTCAATCACACATTAGCACATAAAAACCGTCCCCCTGTGTTTACAAAAGTTTATGTAGATCCAATCGCCCTATTTAACATCAACCCCAGCATTTACAATGTCGCCAACAGTATTACCTCTTTGTCCTGAATCCTAAATATGGTCATGTTCTGGTTCAACTTTTTCCACCGCTTCAACCAGTTCAATCCGAGTATTAGTGATTAAACCACATCCTGTACTGATCATAAACATAAAACAAAGAACAATAAGAATAGGCAGTGCCTTCTATGTTGCATTTCTTCCCCTCTTTACAAAACAGCTTGAGTAGAAAGCTTAAAATATTCAACTGCTACCCTTAAAAATTCTTGAACTGTGCAAGAAGTGATATTTTCTATAAA
>PWGT01000096.1 GCA_003554535.1 Syntrophomonadaceae bacterium
CAGGCAGATATACGGTTCCCTGGTAAATAAACGGTTCAACGGGATTGCCCTGCCCATCTTTCGGATGAATTAACAAGTCATCTACGTAAATCTTGATGTTGCTAAACACCGCGTTGAGTTGCCTCGTTGTGCTTGCAGCAAAAGCTGGAAAAATTGCAGTTGTTATCATTGCTATAACCAGCATTCCCAAAACAAAACACTTAACCTTAACAAGCTTTCTCACATCATTTACCCCCTTGAAAAATATTTCGTCTTTTATTATAGTTGAAAAATTTAACTAAATTTTGCATATGTAATAACCAGCATTCTAAATGTAATTAATTTCAAGAGAGCTTTTTCTAGGGTTATAATTATGGTATAATATAGTAATTCTTCCATGATTGGGGATATCATGCTTAATATTGTTATATGCGATGATAATCAAGATCATCTAAAAGATTTAAAGCAGCTAACAAATGGGAGCATTGATAATGTTAATATTACTCTTTTTAACAGCGGTCACGATTTAATAGATTATTATGAAAACAACCTGCATCGGATTGATATAATTGTTTGTGATATTGAGCTTGATAATCTTTGCGGGATTAACGTGGCAAAAATTTTAAAGAAATTAAATAGCAATGTGCAAATTATTTTTGTTTCTGCCCATATTCGCTATTTTGAAGAAGTCTACTGTGTTGATCATGTTTACTTTCTTTCAAAGCCTATTGACAGGAATAAATTTTCAGCGGCAATCCAAAAAGCAGCGACTAAAGCAATTGAAAACAAAAATAAATATATCACCATAACTACCAAGAGTGCCTTGCACATCATAAACCTGAATGAAATTAAATTTATTGAAGCGGATTTAAGGAAAATAAAAATACACGCAGAAGATAGCGTGTATACGAAGTATGCAAAGCTTGATGATTTTTTAGAGTTACTTGATTCTCGTTTTCTCATTTGTCATAAAAGCTTTGCAGTTAACATGGAAAAAGTTGTTAAAGTCAACAGAAACAGTTTTGTCCTCAAAGGTAAGGTGGAAATACCCATTAGTCGCTCAAGGTATGCTTCTGTAAAAAGAAAGTTCATTGATTACATAGGAGATAGTTAATGAGTGCTTTGGAAATATTGGGATTTTCATTTCACATTTTAATCATAGCTATTCTGCTTGGAAAGATTATACAACCTAAGCATTTTGTCTCAGGCATACTGTTTGTAGCAATTTTAATTTTTGCTCGGTTTTTTAGACAGGCTTTTATTGATCATCTTTTGGCTGGAGCATTGTTGGAACTTTTCATTTTATCTTTTCTGGTCATTACACTTTACAGCTCTAGTATGCCCAGAAAAATCTTAACCGTTTGTATAATAGTATTTACTGTATTAGTAGCGGATTTTCTTACGCTTTTCACCTTATCATCTCTTTACGGTTACAATATATCTGATTTTGCATCATTGGTATTCCCAGACATACCGAGTATTATCATAGGCAACTTGATTTTTCTTCTTGTAGCATTACTAATATTTAATGTTTGGAATATTGTCAACAGGAATATCGATGAAAATCAAATGTCTTTGTTTATGTTCTTTCCAGTTAGCCAAATTTACCTGCTGATGATAATCCTTTTTGTGTCTGTTTATTACAGCGATTCATTTATGAATATATTTTTTACTTCACTTATTATTTGTTTTTTGGCAAATGTAGGCCTTGTTATAGCAATGAAAAAATTAACCAAGGCATCAATCGCCAATGAAAAGCTGTTTTTTTATGAAAAATTGTTAGAAGTACAGTTAGAACATTATAGGCAGCTAGGTGAATATAACTCGAACATAAAAACCTATAAACATGACATGAAAAATCAAATTCAAACAATATACACCCTGATAGATAACAAGGAATTATATGAAGCAAGAAAACATGCCGATGAGCTATCATTGAATATCGATAGCGCTGTGCCAGCTCAGTTTTGTGACAATCTAATTATAGATGCGCTGCTGCAGAACAAACACTTAGAAGCCGAAAACAGCGAGATCAAAATGGAACTTATAGTACAACTGGGATATGAAACGGGGATAAGTGACCTGCATCTATGCAGCATTTTTTCAAATTTAATTGACAATGCGCTGCAAGCGTGCAAGAATATTTCTGACCCGAATATTACCCCTTATATTGTTGTTAAATGTTACGAAAAAGCTGGTTTTCTTATCATTAAGGTAATAAACTCCAAGCAAAACAAAATAAAACTCTCCAAAACCAATAAGCTTTTGACAACCAAGAATGCTCCTGAACATGGTCTGGGCCTTACCATCGTGGATAACATAACCAAATTATATGATGGAGAACTTCGCGTACATTTTAACGATAAAGAATTTGAATCAATTGCAGCATTAAATATGGAGTCGAACAGCAACAATTCGCAGATGGATTCTCAATCAGGAAAGTCTAGCCCGAATTGAACAAATTATTCCTAATACTTAGAATTAGCACCTTTAATTCTCAATTAACCGGTGTGTGCATAGTATATGTTGTTGCTTGACATCCTATTCAGAATGCTGTATTATGAAATTAACAGAGCCCACCACGCCTCTTAACAATGCGGACCAGGGTGGGACGTTTTATTTGCGGAGAAAACAATGAACACCAACAATAGTGAAATAAACAGAATTAAAAATCCAACTACCTTCCAAGAGCAAGTTAATTTATTAAAAAGTAGAAACCTTCAAGTCAATGATGAAAAGAAAGCAGTAGAAATCCTAAGCAGAGTTAATTATTATCGCCTTAGTGCATATATGCTTTCTTTTAAAACCGCCAATCGCTTTTTTGATGGGGTTTCTTTTGATGATATCTATAACCTATACATATTTGATAAAAAAATGCGCAGTATGATCATGGGCAAATTGGAAACAATTGAAATTGCTTTTAGAACACATATTGCCTATTTGATTGCTCACAAATACGGAGCCACCGGCCATGAAAATCCGGAAAATTTTAGAAATACAACATATCATCATAACATGTTGCAGAACTTTCTATACGAAATAGAGCGAAGCGATGAGATTTTCATTCAACACCACAAATCTTCCTACGGAGGAGTCTTCCCAATCTGGGTTGTAATCGAGCTGGCCTCATTTGGTCTATTGTCAAAAATATATAATAACATGAAAAAAGAAGATCAGGACCAAATAGCCAGAGATTATTATCAAACAAACGGCGAGTACGTCAAAACTTGGCTGTATACCCTGACAGTCTTTCGCAATATCTGTGCCCATTATGGAAGGTTGTATAATCGTCGCTTAAAAATCACTCCAAAATTATTCAAAAAAGACAGGAAAAAGGGGATAAGCAACAATACTGTATTCTCCGTACTTTTTATTTCTGGAAGGTTAATCTCAAATAAGGACGAATGGAGCAACTTTGTTACTAACCTTGCAGCCTTAATTGATAATAACGAAAAAATAGATTTCAAGCCTATGGGTTTTCCGGAGAACTGGGAGTCAATACTTCGGAGTTTATAGCGTTACACCACTTACAAAGCGACTATACAACTGAATGCTGAAAAATTTTGGGTTGCAATGAAACACAAATAAAAAAACAGGCCCCGGGAAGAAGGAGCCCACGCAAAAAGCGCTGCCGTCCTGGTAACGGCCTTCTTTGCACCCCGCGCTGGCCTGCTTTTGATTTCCAGTATATCATACCATATCTGGAAATGGTATTGCTTGAATTTCGCTGATACTTCCAAGTTATCTAGACCCAAGATATTTATTGGCTTCTTCCAAATCCCCTTGAAAGTAAGCTGTTTTGTAGTTTACTATAGTTTCATTTATCATTTCGCCGGCTTCTTCAAGTTCAGCTTGCCCCTCTACCTCATGTTCTTGTGGGGCGCAACCTGCCATAAAAGATATTAAAGTTATTAAGGATGCTATTATTATTAAACAAGTTAATTTTTCCCTGACATTTTCTTCCACCCCATTTTTGTCTCCGAAAAAATTATAAGCCCAAAGCTTTTTTTGCTTGCCTGGCCCCTTTGATAGGATCTAGTTGTGATATTTAATCCAGTTCGATGGCCTTAAGGAGATGGGATGCTGTCCAAAATAGTTTTTCCTCTCCAACCACTCCCGAGAGGGGATAACCTCCATATATTCCCGGAGGGAGATAAAGGGCTACTTTGGGGTTGTATTTCCATACAATACCTCCGGTTTCGGCGTCAACAGCATATTGATATCTATTGAGGTCGGATATATAGATTATCCCATCATATTCTACCGGCGCAGAGGCAAAAGAAAACTGTTTATTGACCCATTTTTTATCTCCGCTATGTCGGTGCAGGGCTACCAGATCGCCATCTTCAAGGGCGTATCCAAATCTTACTGCATAAATGGTATCATCTATTACCACCGGTTGTGCCGGAAATGCTTTATGCCCGAGATCATATTCCCAGATCATTTCCCCGGTATCCAGGTCGAGGGCATACAAATACACATGTTCACCTTCTCCGTGACCCAAAGAGTAAAGAAGACCATCCTTGACTATAGGGGAAACCAATTCTGCTATGCCGGTGTCAAATTCATCCAGCACTTCTCCGGTGTGGGAATCCAGAATATAAAGATTGCCTTCACCAAGATCTCCGTCTCCCACGTAAAGATTACCATCCAGCAGGGTAACATCTCCCACCCGTTTTTCCGCTTCCAGTTCCCAGGCTCTTTCTCCCGTTTCATAATCCAGGGCATAGAAAAGATCGTGCTCATCAGCCCTCTCGGATGCATAGAGATAATCATCCGCTATTAGTTGAATCCGTGGTAAATCATCAATCGCCAGGGAAAGCTCTTGCTCTATCTCCCCGGTTTCTGCATTCAACATCTGAAGATTATTCTCACCATCAACAAATTTAACCCGATTATTCAAAACGTTAAATTCTTCACTGCGAGGAGATCCTTCCAGGAGTTCACTCCATTTCTCTGCTCCGCTATGCTTATCCACGGCACGAATGTAGCTGTCTTGCCTCCGCCCTTCTAAATAATAGATGGTATCTTCTTGCAGAGTCATATAGATGATGTCATTCTCTCTTTCCACCGACCAGTCAATGTCGTCGGTATCAGGTGAGGGGTAAATAGTCTGTTTTTCCACATTAGTTAACTCTTCGTAAGACAGACGGAACAGTTTCCCCTGCCCCCAAAAGTAAACTTCCCTTTCCTTTTTATCTATGGCTCCCAGATTTAACCCGGCACCTGCTACCCGGACTGGTTCTTGTTCACCCCCCTCAAGGAGGTAAACTCCATCGGAGCGCCCCAAAATAGTCGCCGTGCTTTCTTCGTCAAGGCTAAGCAGATCCAGTTCACTATGTTTGTGGGACAGATAGCCATAGCCTTCTTGCACCTGGAAAAAACGGGACAACGATGCTGTCGGCTCCCCCAGGGTTTCTGAAGGAGAACTTGGTTCCAAATCAGTCGTATCGAGTCGCGCATCGCCACCGTATCTGCCCTCCTCCAGGGCTTCCATCACAGCATCTTCATCGAGTTGTAGGGCAGAATAGCTGCCGCCACCTTCCGGATCATCAATCTCCCCGGCACTTCCCCGGTTCAGCCACAAGGAGCTACCGGGGTGGTAGTCAAAACTGGTATAGATGTTGCTGTCTTCTTCATAACTCCAGTACGGTCCCCCCTCTACATGCTGGGCAAAGTTTTCGGCCAACAGGACCATGCTGTCTCCCCAAGGCACCCAGAGCTGTTTAAAAGTGCCGTTTATATCTCTTTCCTCAGCGGGCACCCTTCCGGAGACCGAAGCTGCCACATTACCGTGCTCATCTACTCCTTCCAGCCGGTAATCAAGCTTTCCGTTATCAGAAGAAACACGATTTAGCTCTTCCCAGGCTTCCACTTCCTGAGGTCCACCTACATCCAGCTTTTCTATACTGAAATCCCGCAGATCTAAAAACATCCATCCCTTTTCAGGAGAAGTCACCAGCAACTTATCTTCTTCGTACGGAGCCACGTCAGAGACCGACCAATCCTCATCATGCTGCCACGCCGAATATATTTCTCCATTTTCCTGCTGTAGTATCTCCAGAGTGGTCATCTCCCCCTGCTCCCGGTCATACACCACCAGATGCTCTTTCTTCCCAGAAACAGCGGCCAACTCTGCCTCACCATGATTGGTCTCCTGCTCCCACAGAATGGAAAGCCTCTCTTCGCCTGCTTTTTCTTCCATACCGTAAATGGCAATTATTTCTTCGCTTAAAACCACCAGATGATCGCCCCAGAAAAACTGCTGCAATGAAAAAACATCAAAATCCTGGGCTGTTTTCAACTGGTCTACCTGCTGTAAATCCTCCCGGGCAAGGAAAACCAGGGTTCCCGAACTGCCTTCCAGGAAAGCCAAATATTCCTCTCCCACTGCCATTCCTGCTTTAGAGAGTTCCTCGGCTTCTTCCTCCCATCCATCTATATAGAGTTCAGCCCGCTCTTCGATGGCCTGCCCCATAAACCGGGCTTCGGCTTCCAGATTGTCTTCAATGATAGCGGGCTCCCTAGTCTCCTCGGTTACAGGCTCCCTGGTCGCATCATCAACCTCAGCCGATTCATCCTCCTGTGGACCCCTTAAAGAAAAATAACCTGCCACGATTATTAAAAGGACCGCTACGATGGCAAGGGCTACTGTCGGTTTCTTAAGGCGAGATTTCATATCCATCCTCCTAGCAAGATTGATGGCATACCCAGCTTATAGTTCGGCCAGCCACAATCTGTTTGTTCCGTCGAACCCTATAACTTCTTTATCTCCTATATCAAACTCATCCACTAAACCTTTTTCCTGGTTCCAGAATTTTTCTCCATCGAAAAGCCTTTGACTATCTGGGGACCAACGAAATTCCCCTTGGGAGAAATCAATATATTCAAGCACCCCTTTGTCCTTGTGCAGGTCGAGCCATTAATGATGCATAAACTTTAATTCAGTTTGTCAAGTAACAATCAAGCTAGCTTGAGCTAGAATATGAAAGGTTTGCACTTTTTTGTAGTGTTTTTGCGTGCATTTGCAAAAAAAAATCCTTTATAATAGAGATATACGGTAGTCCTTGCCGCGAATCTCTAAAATAAAGGAGGTCCAAATGCAAGGCTAGGATACCACGAAAACCACATTTGTTCAACTGTTTGAATCCGTTTTTTCCAAATCTTTTTCCCGGTTACTGCACCCTATATCAATAGGCAAAATCGCCACTTGTGCATCTTCTTTATTGACTGAACTTGATAGCATACCAGTTATAAAAAACTGTTTATTGCTCAATTGACTTGTAATATAGCTTCAATTATTATTAAAGAAAAATAAACTATAAAGCGCTGTATGTTTCTGGCTCTAAATGATGGCACCTAAAAGTATTGGAAAAACTTCCTGGAAGGGTTAATGTGCATAATTATAATGTGCTGGAAAAACGCCCTGAACTCAAAGCACTGGTTGTAGAAGGTTAGCATTTTATTTAATTTTCTATGATCAATAGATAAACTTATAAAGAAGAATAAATAACTCAGGAGTTGTAAATGGAATATCTTATTTTTTTACTTTTAGTCATACCTGGAGCAATATTTCTCTTAAGGGTACTGTATTTGTTTTATATTAGCAAACCAAAGAAATAGTAAGGATGTGCCATTTTATGACACTCTCCTCTGCGCGGTTGTTTGCTTTCATGATCTTTTTGTGCATTGTACTCTGATGGAAGGTAATCGTAATGAAGGCGAGGCTGTCTGCGTGGCGCGCTTGAAATAAAAGTAAACTTGAAAGATCTTTTATCTGAAGCTGCAGCTGATAGATTGCCAAGTATACTAGCATCCATGCTCTCCATCCAATTGTTTATGATTATCTATCAATCGTTATAATAAAAAACGAGCCAGGCTCTTTCATAAGGGCCTGGCTCATAAAGTTTAGCTGCTTACACTAATTTTTTTCTCTTTAGCCCGGTAGTGCAGTTCAGCGCCAGCGAACATGATTGCCATTGGCACCATCAAGCCGACCACAAACCCCAAATTAACGTTTGTCGCTATCGGATAGATAACCTCTGGCCAATATGTCATCCCCAGGTAGTAAAAAAGAAAGTTTAGCCCAATCCCCAAGAAAAAATATCTCATGTAATAGCGGGATTTTTTCTGCCATCTTTCATATTCTTTCTTTTCTTCCTCATTTTTAAACTTTGTCCTGCGGACAACATCTCCATGTCTGTACTCAAATGTCGTCTTTTTTTCCTCTTCCGTTAATTCCGGCACCTCACTCTTGTCCTTCAAGTACTTTTCATTTAGGTAAGCTTCTTGCAAAATCCTGTGAATCACTTTCAAAAACCTCCTGTCATTAATAATCTTTATTCTAAGGCCAACTCTGTGCTGACAGCAACATCTTCAAGTTGCTTCTTCTTGCTTTTGGTCTTTTTAGCCGGCTTGCCCAGAACAATGCTTTCAATTTCTTTTTCATAGATTGTTTCTTTTTCCAGCAAGGTTAAGGCCAAGCTATTCAAAACCGCTTTATGCTTTATTAGTTCCTGTTTGGTATCTTCATAAACCTCTGAGATAATCCTTTCAGCTTCGGTAACAACCAGGTCAGTGACGCCATTACTGCTTTGTAGTAATTCAGTGAGGCAGATAAAACTGTTACTTCGTTTACTCATGCCATAACTGCCAACCATCGTGATAGCAGTCCGGGTGACGGTTTTGAGATCCTGTGCTGCGCCTGTGGTAATGTTGTCTTCGCCAAACACGATCTCTTCAGCAATCCGTCCTGCAGCCCCAATAGAGATATTGTTTAGCAAATCCGCCCTTGATTGGTACATACGTTCCTCGTTAGGCGTAATAAATGCATAACCACCTGCACCTTTACTTGTTGGAACGATAGTTAACTTTGACACTTTCTGTCCTTTCAGTTTTGCAACCAGTGCATGACCGGCTTCATGGTAAGCGGTTATCTCCTTATCCTTCTGCGTGATAGACGCTCTGGACTTCTTTTCTTCACCAGCCACGATCTTGTTAATTGCGCTATCAATATCATGCATCTCTACATAATCATGCCCTCGTCTCGCAGCATATATGCTTGCCTCGTTTAGAATGTTTTCCAAGTCAGCCCCGGACATCATTAAGGTCATTTTGGCGATGTCATACAAATCTATGTCTTCAGAGATAGGCTTATTTTTCGCATGTATTTTCAGGATTTCATATCTTGCATCAACATCTGGTAATCCTACATAAATCTGCCGGTTGAAACGACCTGAACGAAGAAGTGCGGAGTCCAGTGTATCGAGCCGGTTTGTCGCTGCAACGATCATGATCTCGTTAGATGAGTCAAACCCATCTATTTCAGCTAAAAGCTGGTTTAGCGTTTGGTCTCTCTCACTGTCTCCCCCGGATTGGCCGCCGCTGTCTTGCCTGCTTTTTGCAACAGCATCGATTTCATCGATGAAGATAATGCACGGTGCTTTACTTCGGGCAAGCTTAAATAGTTCTCTTATGCGGGATGCTCCTACACCGACAAACTTTTCCACAAAATCGGAACCAGAAACATAAATAAAGGGAATTCCGGCTTCACCGGCTAGTGCTTTGGCCATCAGGGTTTTCCCGGTTCCCGGAGGCCCGTACAAGATGGTGCCTTTAGGGATCTCGGCCCCATATCGTACAAATTTCTGCCTCTCCTTAACAAAATCGATCAGTTCGATTAAATCATCTTTTGCTTCCTCGTTTCCTGCAACTTTAGAAAATGTTTCTTGCACATTTTCGGTAAGCTCAAATTTTTTGTTATTATTGAACATGTCTGCTCCGCTAGCGCTAGCTCGGTTCCTTCGCATAATAAGGCCGATGATCAGCAGCGCAACCATGATCATAATAAGCGTTCGGGCAAATGATGCATTGAAGATGCTTTCACCGAGAGTCTGGATCTGCACATCGTTTTCTAGCAAAAACACATGAAAATCTTCTGTTTTAGGGTAGGCAGCGGTAAACCTTTGTTCGGTGTCTTTATAAACACCTTGTAGCTTGTCAACTCCTTCTTTCAGTATGACTGCCTGAACAGCTCCTTCTTCTACCATTGCTCGCAGCTCATTATAGCTATAATGAGTAAGCGTGTCTGGTTCTGTACCCCTGCCCGAGAGGGACAGAATTAGCGAAACGGCATAAATTGAGCCCAGGAACACAGCCATCGAAATTGCAACGACTCTGATTTTTTGTTGCATCGATTCAAACCTCCCTTGTGAATTATCATTTTTTGATGGCTATATACATTATTTAAGTTCAATCTGGCAAAAATTCTCCCGCCTCTACGGCGGATTGTAGGCAGAAGATGAATTGCCAGTTATTGTTGAGACAAACAAGCTCCATATCTCCCGGTGGAACTTGTTTGTAGGTTTTGTCCGCAATCGTGATGTAGTTACCATCAATGTCTTTCACTTCAACACCACCGGAAGTAAAGCCGCTGTTAAAGCCTGCCTTACCATACAAACGAAGCCGGTCATTAAAACAAATAGCCTTATAGCGTTTGGTGTTCTTGGAATTTTTGCGCTTTTCAATATTCGGGAGCTTACTGCCTTTACGGGGAAAAGGATCATGCAAGGTGAGTTTCTTCTTGAGGAAATGTCTTACCTTAATAACAAAATCGGCATCTTTGTTGATCTTGTAATAGCTACTGCTTCATTTAAATGCGTTATTTTATAAGTTTAGCTCTTTTCGCCTTACGGTTGCTTCAAAGTCTTAGGTGATGCGGGTATGGGGCAATTAAGATAAATACGCTTATGCCGCAATAAAAGCCGGCCTGGAAGATCCGCCGGCGGGTGAATATTTTGACGGCACTTTCATGGGCGTCTCGGTACAGGGCGAAAGAGGACAGTTCGGTTTGGCCTGGGTCACCCTGGAAAACGATGATATTATTGATCTAGTCCTGGAAGAAGCCGTCCCGGCAAACGGTGAAGATTACAAATTAAAAGACGAAGAATACGGACAGGAACAGGGGTACACGGGGTTTCATGAAGCCCAGGAAGAACTGCCCCAGCGATTTATCGAAGCTCAGGGGGCCGAAGTGGATATTTACTCGGGAGCCACTGGCAGTTCCGAACTGTGGATGGATGCCGTTGCAAACGCTCTGGAGGCGGCAAAAGTTAACTAACCCTAAACTGGTTCTTTTCTCTTGCTCGCATTAAGTATAATAATATTGATGATATCCTGGTATCTTCCCCAAGTAGCCCATTACAATGACAGCTTTACGGTTGAAGCGATAAAAGAAAACATGGAAAAACAATAAAGCGGTAAGGGACCCTCATTTGGAGGAAGATCCCTTACCGCTTATTCAACAATAGAGTTATTTTTAAGGTTTAAAATATTTAATATCCAGGATTCTGCCTTCCCTTTCATCTTTGAAGACGGCAGTTACAGGCATCCCGATTTCCAGGTCTTCCGGTTTGCACTCCCCCAGCCAGTGTACCAGGAGCCCGTCGGCCAGTCGGACGGCAGCCAGCAGGGCCGGGGTTTCTTTTTTGCTACCATCTTTGTTTTTGTGGGCAATGGTCCAGGAATACAGCGTGCCGGTTGTCCCCACGTCCACCCATTTGTCGAGCTCGGCGAAACACTGCTCGCAGAACAGCTTGGCCGGGACAAAGGTGAGGCTGCATGCTTCGCATCGGGTTCCGTATATTTTCGCATTGTCTTTGAGTTCCTGGAAGAACTTTTGTCCTGCGACGCCAGCCGTATAGCGGTTCTTAACAGGAAACGTGTCATTTTCGGGATACCAGTATTTGTTATCAACGTTTCTTGTTATCCGTTCTAAAATTCCCATGCCGGACACCTCCTAATATGGTTTGAAGTATTCAATATCGGTGATGGAGCCCGTTCTTTCGCTTTCCGGCTTCCAGACCGCCTTGACTTTCATGCCGATCTTGATATCTTCGGGTTTTACTTCTCCCAGCAGGTGCATGATGCCCATGCCTTTGGATGCGCCATCTATTTCAATCACAGCCGGCAAGGGGTTGGGTTCACCCGGGGGCACCCTGCTGGCATCGTAATAGATGTTGCTGATGGAGAAGGTGTTTACCACGCCGGTGTCCTGGACGTACGTCCATGGACCGGAGGGCCGAAAGCACAGCTCGCAAAACATCCGCGGGGGAAGCATGATGCGGTCGCAGCAGTTGGTTTTTTTCGCGATGATTTTTCCGTTTTTCAATTCTGCGAGATACCTGCCGATGGCCACGCCTGTATCCCAGGCATAGCGGCACTCGAGGGCATCGTCCTCCACGAAGATCTTTCCTGACTTGATATCGTCTGCGGAAAGAGCGGTTCCGCCCCGAATAAACTGTTTGGGATCCATTAATGATCCCTCCTAGAAGTTAATCTAGAAACGTATTTTTCTTACGCGTTGTTTACACCCATGACTACCACGGAACTGACCTGCATTAAATCGCCCCAGGCCTGGGCGACGCCCAACCGGGGATCACCCGGTACCTGTCTTTCCCCTGCTTCGCCCCTAAGCTGCCAGAACAGTTCGCACAGCTTCAAGGTGCCTGCTGCTGCAATGGGGTTTCCGACGCCGAGCAGGCCGCCCGAGGGGCACATGGGCAGGTTGCCGTCCATATCGAAGTGGCCGTCTCGTAGCAGTTCGACCGTTTTGCCCTTGGGGGACAAAAGCAGCCCTTCCATGTGGTGCAGCTGCTTGTAGCCAAAGGGATCATAGGGTTCTGCGATATTGATCTCTTTTTGGGGTTCCCTGATACCGGCCATCTTGTAGGCCTTTCTGGCGGCAACTTCTGTGTAACGGGGATAATACAGGTCTCTTGTGGCCCAGTACGCGGTGTCCAGGCACCAGCCTACGCCTTCGATCCATACGGGTTTGTCGGTTAGCCGCCTCGCTGTTCTTTCTGAGGCCAGCACGATGGCGGCCGCGCCGTCGGAGACGGGGCTTACATCAAGCCTGTTGACAGGGGAGGCCATCACTTCCGAGTTTAAGATCTCTTCTACTGTGAGCTCTTCGCCTCCGTAAAACTGGGAGGCTGGATGCTTAAGGCCTTGGTTTTTGTTCTTCATGGCCGAAAGGGCCATATCTTCTTTGGTGTATCCGTACCTCTCCATGTACCGTTTCATTTCCAGAGCGAAAATCCAAAGCAGGTTAAGGCCCAGTGCCCTTTCCGTAATCGCGTCAAAGATTGTCAAGAAAAACGCCTGGGCATGCGGCATGGCGTTGGACATTTTTTCTTCACAAACAACCAGGCAGGTGTCGGCAAGGCCTGATGCTACGTGGTACCACCCGTGGGCAATGGCGTGTACGCCGGTTGCTCCACCTACAAAAACTCTCATGGTCGGTTTATTCCAGCCTCCGGACCCGTCAGCGAGGTATTCGCCTTTTTGGTGAACACCGTCGAAGGCATCAGGAGCGCTGCCGTGTGCGACACAGTCGATATCTTTTAGTTTCATCCCGGCGCTGTCCAAGGCAGCTTTCGAGGCTTGATAGGAAAGCTCTTTCGGGGTTTCCAGGGCCCTTCTCGCAAATTTGGTCATTCCAGCCCCTACAACAGCAACTTTTCTCATTTACCTCA
>PWGT01000197.1 GCA_003554535.1 Syntrophomonadaceae bacterium
CCCCATCGCCCCATCGCCCCATCGCCCCATCGCCCCATCGCCCCATCCCCCACCACTTAAGTCCCATTTGTGGCTATACGAATAAAAAAAGGAGGGAAGATGAAAAATTTTAGGTTTCTTGAAAGAAAGTCCATTTATGTAAGTTAAATTAGTTGTGTAAACAAATTATAATTTTAACTTTGTTATAAAAATTTTCTAATTTGCAGGAAATAATTAGTGTTTTAAATACACATGTTTTTTTACAATGAGTGTAAAAATAAGAACAGGATTAATTTATATGTAGAATAAAATAATATATTAATTTTTTGAACTCAAACAGTCGTTAGTTATTATTCTAATAAATAATTAAAATTATATGGACATTTTTTTTACTCTTTTAGCTTTGATTATAAGTTTTATTATTACTTTTATAGCTATACCTCCAATTATATATATCTCCAGAGCAAAAGGTCTTATGGATAGCCAGGATGAGCCTCATAAAATCCATAATGGAAAAATTCCCAACCTCGGAGGAATAGGCCTTTTTGGTGGCTTTATGATTTCTTTCTGTATAACTATTGGGTTTCACTTGCCTTCATATCTTCCTTCAATGATAGCTTCTTTGATAATTTTATTTTTTATTGGTTTAAAGGATGATGTTTTTAAAATCGATTGGTTTAAAAAACTTATAGGTCAGATTATTGCAGCGTCTATTATTGTTATAATTGGTGGTATACATATACCGGGTCTTGATGGTCTTTTCGGTATCTACAATTTTCCCGAATATTCAGGAATGTTATTTAGCATTTTTTCCATAATTATTATTATGAATGCCTTTAACCTCATTGATGGAATAGATGGTTTGGCTGGAATGATCTCCATTGTCGTCTCTTTGGTTTTTGGTATTTGGTTTCTGGTGGGCGGTCATTATGCCGAATCTGTTTTATGTTTTTCTTTGGCAGGATCCCTGATAGCATTTGTTTATTTTAATTTTGAACCGGCTAAAATATTTTTAGGTGATTCAGGTTCACTTATGATTGGCTTTGTTCTCTCTGTTTCCGCTTTCCGTATTATGCAGCTTAATGGAAGTACATCAGGGCTTATTTTAGATGCCCCGGCAATTTTTGCTTTATCAGTAATGATTGTACCTATGTTTGATACTTTTAGGATAATTGTCTTGAGAATTAGCAGAGGTTTCTCTCCTTTTTGTTCGGATAAAAATCACATTCACCATTATATGCTTAAGTGGGGTTTTAAACATTATCAAATAGCACTTATTCTTACATCTTTCAATTTGACTGTTGTTATTATTAGCTTTTTTATAAATTCCTGGAATCCTCATATTTATTTATTAACCATTTTGTTTCTAGGAATTCTTATATTACCTATAATAAAAGGGTTAAATAAACTATGGATCGGTTATTCAGCCAGCTATTAAGTGTAAATGTAAAATAAGAAAAGTTTTCTGTTTGTATGTAACCAAAGGGTTTTATTATTAGGTATACTTCATCGCCGGTTCGCCTTTTGGGCTGGTCAGCGTGCAGCATTTTGTGCCATGTTTTTATTGTATTTGCCCCGCTTTAAAAAACCGCTATATTCATGAGCTTTGCTTAAGTAGCTTACCTCGAAAAAATCTTTGCCCAATTTTTGGTTTACATAAATAAAATAAAAAAAATTCACATGTTACAACGATATTTTTTTACATTTACCGTGTAAATCTAAGTTCCATTAAAATTCAAAAACAATGAAAAGTAATGCTCAATGGTATCTGCTGCTGCCAGAGCCATATCGTATGCAAGCCCTGAATAATGCCGAAAGAGATGATCAATTGGGTAAAGAGGCTTCTTCTTTGGCAGCCGCTTTATGTGCCTTCCCTTGGGAAACCACTCCCCAGGATTACAAATACTGGGAAGCAGTATACATCAAAGCCAGGGAAGGCCTGTACCAACAAGACAAAAATTGAGCCTTGCATTTGCCTTCCAGGTTACCTTTAGATTGATTAACCTGTTTCTTACAAAGGTGTCTTGTGCATTGCCACATCGTTGCTCAGGGCGCTGCACTGTGTGAATTAAGCCGGGTTTCTAGCCCAAAATAATTACACACATTTCTAAAGCCCATTCGTTCGCTTACGTCGCTACGAGACGCGAAGGAATATTTAAGAGATAGGAAAAATCGCTAATATGAGATATAATAAATCTTAGCGTCTCCCCGCCCTGGCGGTTCAAAGACCTAACTTTAAGGACTTCACTTTAAAGAAATTCACAGAACTTATCACCAGCCTCAAAAACGCCGGCTACAGCTTCCATACCTTCTCGGACTTCATCCAAACCCTCCCGAAACAAAAACCGCAATCCTCCGCCACGACATCGACAAACTCCCCGCCAATGCCCTGAAAATGGCACAGCTCGAATATGATATGGGCATTAAGGCTACCTATTATTTTCGTGTTGTGAGTTGTGCGTGGGATGAGGAAGCTATCAGGCAGATAGTATCGCTTGGCCATGAAGCAGGTTATCATTATGAAGACCTGAACATCACAAAAGGTGATTATGAAAAAGCCATACAGCATTTTGAAAAGCAGCTTGCCCGCCTTAGAGCTTTTTACCCCGTAAAAACCATCTGCATGCACGGCAGTCCGTTGTCGAGGCAGGACAACCGCCAACTATGGGAAAAATATGACTATCGTGACCATGGCATAATCGCCGAGCCCTACTTTGATGTTGACTATTCCGAGGTTTTTTATATTACCGACACCGGCAGGGCATGGAATAAACAAAGCGCCAGCATACGCGATACCGTCGACTCCGGCTTTGACATCAAAATCAAATCCACCTCCCACCTTCTCCATCTCATCATCCAATCCAACCAACTCCCCGATAAGCTTTTCTTCAACATCCATCCCCAGCGCTGGTTCAATCCGGGTTTTTCCTGGGCGAAGGAGCTGGTGTGGCAGGGGGTGAAGAATGTGGTGAAGAGGGTTGTTGTGAGGAGCGGGAGAGGGGGAGAGGGGGAGAGCGGGAGATGGTGAGAAAGGGAGATGGGGAGAAAGGGAGATGGTGAGAGG
>PWGT01000159.1 GCA_003554535.1 Syntrophomonadaceae bacterium
CGTAAAAGCTGTGCCTAAAGTCATTTGATCATTAACTGTTTTAGTTGAAACAACATTTATAGATTCTCTTGCATCAATGCTTGTTTTTATATCAGAATCTGAGACATTTGAAGTTGAATTTGCAGTGAAAGAATATCTATCAGCAGTAGTGATATTAACATTTGTCAGATTCAAAGTACCCGTAGAATCTCCATTTTTAATATCCGTCCATTTGAATACAGATGTCCCTTCTACTCTATCAAACTCATCAGAAGAATTACCCACATTAGACAAGTCTACACTATCTGGAATCGTAATATTTACAATTCCATTTGAAAACTCTTCACCCAACGTATAAGTTATATTCAAATCAAAAGATTCACCAATAACAACTTCTGTCTTGTTAAGTTCTAGAGTACCACGTGACGTTCTATTTGTTACCTGAGCATCACCCTGAAGGTCTAGCTTCGCAACACCCGCTCTTGTTATATTTACACTCGTAGTTATAGTAGTACTAGAGTTCTGACTCTCAACATGAGAATCTTTAGCAGTCTCTTTCACAGTAATTGATGAAATTCTTGCTGTTGAAGATGCCACCACGTTAGATCTACTATTTACTGTAACACTTTGACTTATAGTTCCATTATTTAAGTTAACTGTTGCATCTTCTGCATTGATATTAATATTATTTGCATTACCTTCCTGATTCCATGTATTAGGCGAAACATCATTAATATCAATATCTCCATCTACTTGTGCTTCATTATTAACAGTAGCATCTGGTGTTTCTACAGTAAGGTCACCTTTAATGTGCACGTCATCTTTAATATTTACTGTAGTGACCTTTTCCATATTGATGCAAAGATCACCTTCAAAAACCACACTTTCTATTGTAAGTATACCATCAAATGTGTCTCCTCTAATTGTACCATCGTTATAAGGACCTGGTCCAATTTCTTTACTTAGATCATAATCTTCAATATTTAAATCATCAGGAGTATCATCTGTAGGAGTAGTAGCTGCACCACCGCCACCAGTACGTCATGGAGTAGCTCTTATAGTACCTAAAGCTTCACTAGCTTTCCCAACATCACTAGCATTAACTTCACCTTCTATTGTGATTTCCACACCATCATTATTTACATCAATTGGAACATCACTGCTTATTTGAGATCCTTCAGCATCAGCTGTTACGGTGATTGAAGGAATATTAGCATTCTCGGAAGCTACCACTGTAGCCCTTTGTGTAACAGTGACACCTTGATTTATAGTACCTGATATCAGATTGACAGTTGCATCTTGTGCATTGACATTAATCTGATTTGCATCACCATACTGATTCCATGTATTAGGTGCAACTGCATTAATGTTAACATCACCATCAACTTGTGCATAATTATCCACAGTTGCATAAGGTGTATCTACAGTTAAATCCCCTTCAATTATTACATCAGAATCTAATGTAATGGTACCATCAGTATCCCCACTGATATCTACATTATTATATGTACCACTTGGTACTGTATAATCACCCTCATCTACTATTTCCACATAATCATCTATACCATTTTCATCTAAGCAACCAGTGGGCAACACCACTATTGCAGATACAAAAAACACTAAGAAAACCAACATTAAGTTTCTTAGTTTGTTATTATCATCATTATTTGTACTCATATTTTAAATACACCTAAACTTTAGATTCTAAATTTAGTTTCGAATCATAGTTACTGTTGTAATTGTGTGTTCTAACAGTATATAAAATTTCCGGGTACCTTGAAAAAAATAAGTTTTTTTGCTTTTTTTGAAAAATATTTTAATATACAGCAAATTACGTATGTAGCTATTTTGTTAACTTACATAAGAATACGATTAGGTAATTAACAATTCATGTTAAATTAAAGCGAACCCCAACAACTCACCTGCATATATGTATTCATGATTGATTAGAATACTAAATCCTAATTTGTGTATATACAGTTATATACACCATTTTTTTCAGAATACACTGAAATCTAGTAAATTTGGCAGTAATCAAGGTTTAAACTGGGAATTTTGCGGTACGTTCGTGTGAACTAATGTAATTTTTGAATTCTAAATTTGTTAAAATATGTGGAACTAAAATAGTAAATGTAAATTCATATTCCGAATTAATAACAGCAGCGTCTAGCATAGATCTCTGCTATTTACTTGTAATTAAAAATACCTTCCATTCTATCCTCAAAATCAATTTCTCTGTTCTTTTTTAGCTTAAAGTTAAATCCACAGCCTGGGCAATGTATTTTAGCATCTTTGGGTTTAGCATTGAACACTTTATCATAAACTTTTATCCTATCGTCTACTGCAAATTGTAGATAAATTGCAGTAGTAGCTAAGTCTTCATGACCTAATTGCAATTGGAGTGTACGAATATCCATTCCTTTCTGAATACAATATATAGCATGACCATGCCTAAATTTGTGAGCTGAAACCCATGGAAGGTTTAGCTTATCTCGTATTTTTGGTAAAAATGTTTTAGCTCCATTTTCATTGATGTTAAGAATCTTATCATTAGGTTTCAAAGAATATTTCTCTATATGCTCACGAATTAGGTTCATAGTAGTTTGATCAATTATAACAGTTCTGGCCTTCAATTCATCAGAATTAACGCTTTTCCCATAGACTGCAATGAGTCTATCCCTGAAAGAAATATCTTTAACCCTAATTCCATGATGATATTTTTGAATATAAGTTCTGAAATGTTCACAGTTAGATTCAATGCACACTCTATCATTTCTTTCAATACACCATTTAGGACACCTACCTTTTCTCTTATTGTTCCCTGGAGATAGGCACTGTGTAAGAACTCTACGTGGTGTACCTACAATCTCTGCAATTCGTGCACCTGTAAAAAACAAGAGTCTTATCAATAATGGATAATTTCCTTTCCTAGAACTTTTTAAGGGTGCACGTTCTTCAAATTCTTTTGCAGCTTTTTCAAAGGCTAAGAAATCTTCATATGTTACATATGTACTCAAATTTTTCATAGCTGGTTTAGCCATACAATCACGTTATCCCAAGGTGA
>PWGT01000111.1 GCA_003554535.1 Syntrophomonadaceae bacterium
AAATGTATAATTATAAGAAAGTGCTTTTATTTATACAGTGAATAAGCAAGCAAAAGTTTACTATTGATCTGATAGGAAATATAGGATATTATTGTATAAATAAAGAATACAAGTAGGGATAGTTATGGTCGACACACATGTAAAAATTACCGATCAAACCATTAGCATCCACACTTTTGGGAAATTCTACATCAAGCATGGTGATGAAGTCATTTCCCAGAGTTCAAACCGTTCCAAAAGAATGTGGGAACTGTTTAAATATTTTCTTTCCCACCGCGGTAAGGTGTTTTTTCCCGAAGCTATACTTGATAAAATGTGGCCTGACAATAACTATTCAGATCCCAACCTGGTAATGAGAGCCCTTATATTCAGGCTCAGACAGGCATTAAATTCTAAGAAAGAACCAACCTCTCTTGCTGTTAATATTGTTTTTTCGCAAGGATGTTATGGTTGGGAAGATAAAACAGATTACTGGGTCGATGCAGACGAATTTGAGAAACTGGTTTCTGAAGCTGAAGCCTTACTGGGCCAGGATCAGGAAACCGCAATTTCCCTGTACCGTCAGGCAGTTGCTTTGTATAACGGGGAATACCTGCCAGAATTGTCTTACAGTGAATGGCTTGAACCACTGCGTACTTACTACCATGAATTATATCTTTCTGCTGTCCTCAAGTTGCTGGATTTATTAAAAGAAAACCGCGATTATTCTGGTATTATTAAAGTTTGTGAGCAGGCTAACCAGGTAGACTACTATGAAGAAAAAATTCATCTAAAATTGATGGAAGCTCTATTGGCCGATGATCAAATCAGCAGGGCCCGGGCTCACTATAATGAAGTTACTTCTGCTTTTTACCGGGAGATGGGCATCAAACCTTCGGAACACATGAAAAACCTCTACCGGTTGGCCGGGGCGGAACCAGGTGAGTTTGAGCTGGACTTACATACCATCCAGGAAGGCCTGAAAGGAAAAGAAGCAGTCAACGGGGCTTACCGGTGTGACCCGGAACTGTTCCGTTACTTTTACAACCTGGAACGCCTCAGGACTGAACGAAGCGGCCAGTCTATTCTCCTTGGTTTGTTTACGGTTACTACCTCTGATTATTCAATGCCTGGAAAAACTATTTTGAAAGAAGTTATAGGTAACCTTGAGGAGGTAACAGTTACTTCTTTGCGCAAAGGGGATGTAGTTGCCCGCTGGAACGAAGCTCAGATCTTGATAATGCTTCCCGGTCTGAACCGGGAGCAGTCTGATCTGGTAATCAGCCGCATCGAAAAAAAATTCCATTCCAGCCACTCTTTAAATGGGCTTATACTGCATAAAAAAGTGGAATCCCTTCTCCCCACTGAAGAAGATGCGCACTTCTTTTGAACCATCTATTAGCAAGCTCCTTTAAACCTCATTTGTATTCATAACTGAAAAATAACCACTCAGCCTACTGCCCTTGTTAAATAATAAACGGCGCTATGGGAGCGTTTAATCGACCCTTCAAGCACCGTTGTAAATCCGAAAGGGGGACGGTTCAACCGTTCCCCTTTCGGATTAGCGGGCTGTAACTGATTAATGTTTTTTATAACTGGTTTATAACGGCAGCTTAGTATAATTAATCTTAGATTAACAATAATTATTAAATTATATAAAAGGATGCCGCTATGAGCAGGAATATGAAACAAAAGATCCACAACATGGGCCGCGCCTCAGATTTTATAATCAGAATCAAGAGTGGACAGGACTCTGCTGTTAAAGGAAAAATCGAACATGTTCACACCGGCGAGGTCAAGTATTTCAGTGATTTTTTAGAGCTGGTTTTATTAATGCAGCACAAACTGGATGAAAATGGGTTTCCACAGAGTGACACCGAACTGCGCACTTTTTAAGGGGACCTTAAGAGCCAGGAGGCCCGGCATGGAGCACAGGAATCAAAAAGAAGATTTAAAAGATGAAGCGCAGGAAGACCTGGTGTTTTTTGTTCGGGTCCAGTACCGCCGCAATACCAGCTGGCAGGGAACGATCCAGTGGATGGATGGGAAAAAAACAGGCATTTTTCGAAGCGTATTGGAGATGGGCAATATGATTAGTGAAGCTAAAGCAGAGAAATCCAATGATATTAATGCAACTCAAGAAAGATTCAAATGGAAGGGCAAGGATATTGTTTCTTGAGCTTTTTTAATATTGTTTGTGAGGTGGGCAATTTGAAAGCCATGCGTAAATTAGCAAACAAAACAATATTTGCAAGTTTTTATAGATTGATGGTCATTGTGGTGCTGGTATTGACCTTCATGTTCTTTTTTGCCAGATTTCCGTTTACCAGTTCCTATTTTACATTTGAAACAGATAACAAGAATTACACGGTTGTTTTTGATCAATAGTATTGCTTTAACCTAAAGCTTCATAGTGAATAAAGCGAGGGTAAATTGATGGATAAGCTAAAAAGTAAGATATTTTTAGATTCAACTGCTAAGAAAATATACTTATCCTTAATGCTGTTAATTGTCGTATTTGCTTCTGTTACAGGGGTGACTTACGCCTATCTTTCTAGCATCAGCCAGGCACCAGCAAATGTATTCACCGCCGGAACTGTTGGGGTGGAACTGTTATCTCCTGAAAACGGAGACCCGTCGTACCAGGAACAAGAACAGGCAATCATTGAAGATTTAAATGGCTGCAAAAAATATACCTGGACCCTTAAAAATAGCGGGACAAAAACCAGTTTTCTGCGGGCTAAGGTTACAGGCGAAACGATCACCATAGATGGTGGAAGTGATTCCGCATGGGCTTACGGGGGAAATACAGACGGAGTTGAAGCTATTGAACTGAAGTCTATTGAGAATGTTTCATCTGAGCGCTGGGGATGGACCAACAGAATAGATAACCCGGAAGAACATCAGAGTTACACGCTAGAACTTTATGCTGGAGCAGGCGGGAATGATCTTAGCAAAGGCACCTTAGTTGGCGATGTTATTGTTAATATCCTCAGCGCTAATGAAACAAGTACTGCTGATCAGGTTTATAAAACAGAATATGAAGTAGAAATA
>PWGT01000216.1 GCA_003554535.1 Syntrophomonadaceae bacterium
ATCCATATCTTCGCTTTCTAGGTGTATTCTGTAACACATGGTTTCGTGGCCTACTGGGTGTGGCTCCCTGTCGGTACAACCCAGGGTTATCTCTGTTTCATCCCCCCTGACCCACCAGCAGTGACCATCGTTGTTTTCCTGTGGTATTACACCGTTTTCCATCTCGCATGGTATCTTCGGTTCTCCGACGGTCTTCTCACCGATGGGCGGTGTGTTGTCCACGTAGACGCACTGTGATTTTATGTTATCTTCATGACCAAACTTATCAACAGAGTAGTACTCTATGCAGTGCTCTGAGTCCTGTGGTATTGTGAAGATAGTTTTATTTCCTTCTGCAACTATCCATTCTTCCTCTTCACACGAACAGTCCCTGTAGCACGTTATTTCTTCATTGTTGTTTCCATCGAGGCTCTCTGGACTGTTCTCGTAGCAGTCTGAAAGACAGTATCTGTACCTTATCTCTTCTACACCAATCTTCTCGTCCTCCGCCCTTAGGGTTATAGGTGTTTCAGAGGTTATCCATCTGTAGGTATCTTCGTGTCTGGTCGGTACTCCGTATGTCTTCCAGGTGTATGATGGTTTGTGGTCAACTATGTACTCCTGTACATCCTTGATTTCATTGCCAAGAGCGTCCACACAACTTATGTTAAGTGTGTGTGTGGAGTCGTGGTCGAAAGTAATCTGAGTTCCTTCAGTGAAGCTGCCGGAACCTACCACTGAATCGTTCAACCAGACCTCGTACTCACAGTAAACATCTCCTACATTACATCCCATTCCAGTTGGGTCTGGATCGTATACTTCTACATCTATACCACCGGTTGTACCTGAAACATAACATACGTCTTCGTTACCAGGAGGACAGTCGCCGTACCAGTGCTGACCCTCCTCTCCTATCATGGTTTTTTCTATCGTCGGTGGTGTATTGTCTACACTGTAGTGTTGTGATTCGATTTCGGTTGTCTTGTTAACAGCATCTCTACAGAAGTATTCTACAATGTGGTTCGATTCGTTATCGAAGTTGAATGTAAATATGCTTTCGTCCTGAACATCCGAAACACAGCATGCTCCATTTTCCATGGTGCCTTCGTACTTATCACAGTATTCGTCTGTGACATATCCACCTTCCTCCTCGCCATCAGCCAGGTCGTACCACACCTTGAAACAGAACTCCTCGTCTCCGGATGGATGTGGTCCTTCGTCCACACAGGTGAAGTTTATGTCTGTTTCCGAAGTTACCCATGTGGTTTCTTCGTCTTCGATGAACGGCTCTCCGACCGTCTTGTTCATCGTTGGAGCAGTCATGTCCACGAAGAAACAGTTGTAGTTGACATCTTCTATATTTCCAAGATGGTCTACACTGAAATATTCCAGTACATGACAGGACTCTTGTTCTTTCATTATGGGACCATCGAAGTAAAGTTCCCAGTCATCTATGTTACATGTGTTTTTCATTCCGTCTATCAGGCACTGTTCCCACTGGTCCGAGTCAGCACATGATTCCTGTACACCATTTATACATTCATCATCACACCGCTGATAAGGTGTCATGTCTTCAAAGGAACCATCATAGAGCCAGTCCATGTTACAGTATTCCTGTGGCTGGTAACAGTATCTGAAATCATCCTGTTGTTCATATACGCTTTTTCTGTACCAGGTTTTATCAACACCTATATTGCAACCTTCTCCGGTTGGATCCGGATCATTTGCGTTGAGATAGATCTCCGTGACACCATTTATCCACTCTACACCATCTTCCTCCTTCTGAGGCCCTATAAAGTACTTCTCGGTCTCAGGTGGTGTGTTGTCTACCCTGTAGTTCTGGATGTCCGTCATAACGTTTCCGGCCACGTCCCTACAGGTAATGTTGAGCTCGTGTCTTGAATCCTCCCCGAAGCCGAACTCGTAGTTCCAGTTCATCGCTCCGTCGAGTTCTTCATATACTATCAGCTCGGATTCATCTGCATCATCAAGAATGTATGTGATTTCACAGAAGTCGAGGCCACTTGGAGGACATTCTTCGATTCCCTGTTCCTTTACCTCTATACTGATGTTTGTGTTGGGGTACTGTCTTATCCAGCATTCTTCTCCGTCATCAGGAGGACAGTCACCGAAATAGTCTCCTATTATAGTCTTATCCACCTCAGGAGGAACATCGTCGACGCTTGTGTAGGCGAAGTGTTGTTTCCACTGATCGACTGTGTCTCTTGTCTCGAACCGCCACTCGAGGTTACATAGTTCTGGTATAAGCTCGGGTGTGGTTGCAGAGAACTCAAAAGTCTCACATTCGCCACCTTCTATGTAATATTGTTCTTCCTGTGCTATGTATAGGCAGCTCTCTTTAGGATCTCCTAGAGAAGTAATGCTCCAGCCTGTCTTTTCTTCACATACGAAGTCCGTGTAGGTACTCTTATCATTCATGTGTCTGTATAACCTTACCTCATCGACCGGGTCAGAACCTTCATCAACGCAGATTTCTACTGTGTAATCTACACTGGTATTTGCTGGTGACCACTTTGGCTCGAAGTCTACGCTGGCTTCGTGGGCCATTATACCTATACCGGATTGAATTTCCGGTTCCCTCTCCATGTTGGCCCATGCTCCAGAGCCAAGACTGGCCGAGGTAAATAGAAACGCGATTAACACCAAAGAAATACCACCGAGTATGCTTAATGTACCGATTTTAGACGTACCAACATTTCTCAAAACTCTTTTCATTATTTTTTCACCCCCACAAACGATGCCGAAATCTCGGCTATTTAATCGAAGACAAAGAAAACTGCAGAACTACCCTATTCTTCGGATTTATCATATTAGTCGAAATTATATTTATACCGGTGTCCTTTTTTTGTGTACCTTTTTATGCCCTTCACGTATCCCTGAAGTGGATAAAATGCGTCCACATGGCTTCACGGGGTAAATGTTATATCCAAGAAAAACTATAGTAATAGTTATGAAATCTGTTCACATCAGACTCCCGGAAAAACTACTGAAAGAGATGGATCGAATAATCAACCAGGGACTTTATTCCGA